>CAVLAA010000093.1:2927-7800 GCA_963660835.1 bacterium | reverse complement strand
GTGATGCTGAGGGTAATAGCATCACGCGCATCAATACCAAGTCATAAAACCTTTCTAAAAGGTTTTTGTATGCATCTCATATCAGAACAGGTGAGGCTCTAACATGATAATATCTGCATACAGAGGTAAAAGTAAGGGTAAGGTTAAGTTTTTAACTTCTACATTGCTAGTATATCAATTGATCTGTCATTGATAAAATATATAAAATTTATGTCTTATATATATTTTTTACATATATTATAAATAAAATCCAATGAGGTGTTGTATGAATATCAATTATGAGTATTATAGAGTTTTCTATTATGCAGCTAAATATAAAAGCTTTACAAAAGCGGCAAATGTTCTTTTTCAAAATCAGCCAAATATCACCAGGATCATAAATAAGCTTGAAGATTCTTTCGGATGCAAGCTTTTTTTAAGGACGCACAAAGGTGTTACACTGACACCTGAAGGTGAACAGCTCTTTTCACGTGTGGAAATTGCGCACAAACAGTTCCAAAAGGCAGAAACTGAGATTATGAATCAGTCAAGCCTTGAATTCGGAAGTATTACAATAGGTGCAAATGAGACAGCTCTTGCCGTACTTCTGCTTGAAAAGCTTCGTGCTTTCAGAAAAATATATCCGAATATCAGGATAAATATAACAGACCAATCTACTCCTCAGGCACTTGATTCCCTTGACCGCGGAATAGTAGATTTTGTAGTTGCAACTTCACCTGCAAATATAACTAAGCATATGAGCCTTACAGAGCTTACAACGATCAACAATATTATGGTATGCGGACCATCATTTAAGCATCTTTCAAAAACACGTCAGCATCTTGCTGATCTCAATGAATACCCGCTTATCATGCTTGAACGAAATACTATGTCCTATGCATTTTACAACCAGTTCTATCTGAATAACGGTATTTCAATGCGCGTTGACACAGAAACAACAACTATAAATCAGGTTCTTCCTATGGTTAAATATGATCTGGGTCTCGGCTTTCTTCCTGAACCCTTCGTAAAACATGAGCTCAAAAACGGCAATATCTTCAAGATAGATCTCTACGAGGAAATCCCGCAAAGGCGTATAGTCCTTGTGCAGGATACAAGAAAGCCTGAAAGCACTGCTGCAAGAGTTCTTATTAAAGATCTTATTGCAGATGACATCTGATAATAAAATAATAATACACTTATTTTGTTATTTCTTTTTTACAGAGAATCCAAATTTGCCTATCTGCTTTCCAAGCTGATAATATCTTCCATGTGAATAAGCCATAAGTCCCGCAGCCTTAAGATTAAGGCTGCCTTTTTTATCAATAAACTGTTCATCAACATCTACTGAAACAACCTCTGCAATAAACATATCATGAGATCCAAGCTTTAAAATCTGTTTCACCTTACATTCTATATTTACAGGGCTTTCTTTTATAAACGGGGTCTTAATCTTTTTTGATATTCCTTTTGTAAGTCCAAGCTTTTCCCATTTATCAATATCCTTTCCTGATCTGACTCCTGCAAAATCCGCAGCATATGCTAATTTTTCTGTAGTAAGATTTATGACAAATTCCTTACTCTCACATATCATGTGATGCGAATATCTTTCCGGACGAACAGATATATATACCATTGCCGGATCACTGCATATGGTTCCTGTCCATGCTACCGTCAATATATTTGAATTTCCTTTATTATCTGAGCAGCTAACCATAACTGCAGGTACGGGATATAACATATTTCCCGGCTTCCAGTACTGCATAATCTCCTCCTTTGTGCTTCTTTTTCATTCTGCTAAAAATAAATTCTTCAAATAATAATGTGATATTTACACATTATGCAGTACAATAATACCATGCTAAATGATGCAATGCACGCAGTTATTAATATACTTATTACGGAGAATTTTATGGATACTATTTTTAAATCAATAATCGATATTTTAAAAGAAAAAAATCTGCATATAGCAGCTGCGGAATCATTAACGGGAGGACTTTTTGCCTCACATCTTGTAGATGTACCCGGGGCTTCAAAGGCCTTTAAGGAAGGATTTGTTACTTATTGCGACGAGGCAAAGATCCATACCTTAAATGTTCCTTCAGATGTTATAAGTGTTCATGGAGCCATATCAAGTCAAACAGCCAAATTTATGGCAGTCGGAGCCGCAAAAAAAGCAAATACAGAGATTGGCATATCATTTACCGGAAATGCAGGTCCTGATGCGGATGAAGGAAAACCTGTCGGTCTTGTTTTTATCGGTATATCTGTTAACAGCAACACTAATGCCTATGAATGCCATTTTTCAGGCAATAGAAAAGAGATCCGAAACCAAGCAGCTATGAAGGGTGCTGCTCTTTTGCTCGAATCTCTTAATTTACTTTGATATAGCGTTTATTTAGCCAAAACCTTTAATTCTTCCGGCCAATATAGCTTATTTGCATACTTCCTTGATAGTATCTATTGCCTTACTTAAAAGTTCATTAGGAATATTAAGCGCCGGAAGAAGTCTTACTTTATCTTTTGCAGTAAGACAAAGAACACCCTTATCTATACATGCCTTCACAACATCTCCTGCCGGCTTTGTTGTTTTTATACCGATCATGAGTCCCATACCGCATACGCCTTCTATTCCCGGCGCACCATTCAGACTTTCAAATACATATTGGCTTTTTTCTCTTACGTCTTTAAGAAAATCATCATCAAGACGCTCCATGATGCTTATCGCCCCTGCACAGCATACAGGATTGCCTCCAAAAGTTGATCCATGATCTCCGGGCGTAAACACATCCTTTACTTTATCGCCCAAAATACATGCTCCAAGCGGAAGTCCTCCACCGATCCCCTTCGCTGTAGAAACTACATCAGGTTCAATTCCAAAATTCATATAAGAATAAAGCATTCCGGTTCTTCCGTTTCCTGTCTGAACCTCATCGATCATAAGGATTATATCCTCTTCCTTGCAATATTTTGCAACCTGCCGGATAAAATCCTTGTCCATTACATTGACTCCACCCTCACCTTGGATACATTCCATTAATACTCCGGCAGCCTTTGTATCTTTAGCAAGCTTCTTAAAGCCTTCCACATCTCCAGGCGTTGCATAAGCAAATCCCGGTGTAAGCGGCTGAAAGAGTTCATGATAATGTTCCTGTCCTGTTGCTGACAGTGTTGTTAATGTTCTTCCATGGAAGCTGTTTTTCAATGTTATTATAGTTGAATATTCTTTTCCTTTTTTCTCTGCAGCATATTTTCTTGCTGTTTTAATAGCACATTCATTTGCTTCAGCTCCCGAATTGCCAAAAAACACTTTTTTCATACCTGTTTTTTGACATATAAGCTCTGCAAGCCTAACGCATGGATTTGTATAATAAAGATTAGATGTATGCTGGAATTTTCCGAGCTGATCGGTTACAGCCTTCATCCATTTTTCATCTGCTGATCCAAATATTGTAACACCGATACCTGAACCCATATCTATATATTCCTTGCCATCTGCGTCTACAAGGATAGAACCTTTTCCGTCTACTATATCAACAGGAAAACGGCCATATGTATGCGCAATATATTTATTATCCAACTCTTGAAGTTTAGTCATCATTATCTCCCTTTACAAGTGTACCTACACCTTCATTTGTAAGAAGCTCCATTATAATTGCATGTGGTATAACTCCGTTTATAATAACTGCTTTTCTTACTCCGGTTTCAATCGCCTTTATACAGCATTCAACCTTAGGTATCATTCCTCCTGATATAATGCCGCTTTCTCTAAGTCCATGAGCCTCACTTACTGTAATATCGGTAATCAATGAATTGGGATCATTTTGATCCTCCATTATCCCATTTACATTTGTCATCATAATGAGACGTTTTGCACCTAAAGCTCCTGCTATATATGCAGCAGCTGTATCACCGTTTATATTGTAGGCATTTCCTTCCTTATCGCAGCCTATAGTAGATACAACAGGAATATATCCCTTCTCAAGAAGGTCAACAACCGGCTGGATATTTATTTTTGTTACCTCTCCTACGTATCCAAGCTTTTCATCCTTGATCTTTGCTTCTATAAGCCTTCCGTCCATTCCTGAAATACCCATTGCATTTCCGCCTTCGGACTCAAGCATATTTACAAGAGTTTTGTTGATCTTTCCTGCAAGAACCATCTGAGCAATTTCCATAGTTTCCTTGTCAGTTACACGTAAACCATCTATAAATTGCGGTTCCTTTCCAAGCTGCTCCATAGCCTTTGAAACATCCGGTCCGCCTCCGTGTATCAGAACAACCTTTACTCCTATCAGCCATAATAATACGATATCATGCATTACCTGATTTTTAAGTTCTTCATTTTCCATTGCATTTCCGCCATATTTAATAACAACAATCTTGCCGACATATCGCTTTATATAAGGCAATGCCTGCGTAAGTACCTCTGCACGCAATGGATTTGATAAATCCTGATGTATTTTCATTTTTCTGCTTCTCTTTCTTTTTGTATTTAATTATGAACGATAGTCGCCATTTATTCTTACATAGTCATATGTAAGATCACAGCCCCATGCATTTGATGAAACATCTCCGCTGTTAAGAGATACAAGGATCTCTATCTCATTTTCAAGCAGGATCTCCTTTGCCTTTTCCTCAGAAAATTCAATACCTGCTCCATCCTTGCAGACATCTATAATTCCCTTTACGGACTTAAAGCTTACGTCTATTTTATTTACATCAACATCAGCTCCGGAATATCCTATTGCACAAAGAACACGACCCCAGTTTGCATCTGCTCCAAACATAGCAGCTTTTGTAAGCGCAGAGCATATAACACTCTTTGCAACAGTTTTTGCAGTTTTAAGATCAGAAGCTTTTTCTACCTTACATTCAAGAAGCTTTGTTGCAC
>CAVLAA010000093.1:0-2895 GCA_963660835.1 bacterium | reverse complement strand
CTGTGATCTCTTTATTTCCGGCAAGACCATTTGCCATTACGGTTACCATATCATTTGTCGAAGTATCTCCATCTATACTTACCATGTTAAAGGTATCGGAAATATCATTTTTAAGTGCCTTATTAAGCATTTCAGCAGAAATAGCTGCATCTGTTGTGATGAATACAAGCATAGTTGCCATATTAGGATGGATCATGCCGCTTCCTTTTGCCATGCCACCCATATGACAGATTTTTCCATCCAATTCAAATTCTACAGCTATCTCTTTCTTTATTGTATCCGTAGTCATAATAGCTTCTGCAGCACTTGAATTTCCGCTATATGACAGCTCCTTTGAAAGCTCTTCTATCCCTTCCTTGATCGGATCCAGGCAAAGCGGCTGTCCTATAACACCCGTTGAAGCAACTACTACATCATTTGCCGGAACTCCGAACTTTTCAGATACTAAAGTGCTCATTTTTTCAGCCACCTCAATACCATCGGCATTGCAGGTATTCGCATTTCCGCTGTTGCATATTATAGCCTGTGCTTTTCCGTCTGAAATATGCTTTTTCGTAACCGAAAGAGGTGCTCCCTTTACAAGATTAGTCGTATAAACAGCTGCTGTACTTGCCTTTACGTCACTTATAACGATCGCAAGATCCTTTTTTATTTGATTTTTCCTTATTCCACAATGAACTCCTGCTGCTTTATATCCCTTTGCAGCGCATACACCACCATCAATTAATTTCATAATTTCTCCTCTCATTTGAACCAATTTATATCTCAAGTCCGTATGTTTCATCAAGTCCAAGAAGAATATTCATATTCTGGATCGCAGAACCTGATGCACCCTTTCCCAGATTGTCAAATCTGGCAGTCAGAACCACTCTGTCTTCATTTCCATTTACAGAAATCTGCATATCATCTTTTCCGGAAAAGGCAGCTGCGGACAAAAATCCATTCTCGTCAGCCTCATCATCAAAATGGACAAGCTTTCCGTTATAGAAATTTTTATATATATTTTTTATGTCCTGAAGATTTCCTTTAAGATCATTCTTAAATACAGGAACACTAACCTCCATTCCACTATAGAAATCAGCAACTATCGGGCAAAATACCGGTGTGTTTTTTATACCGGCAACATATACCATTTCCTTAAGATGCTTATGCTGCTGCGATATTCCATATTGTCTCGGAGCATCTAAAAGCTTTGATCTGTCCTTTGATTCATAATCGGCGATCATCTTTTTTCCTCCTCCCGAATATCCGGTTATGGAAAAACATGTCAGCATTGCATTTTCATTCAAAATACCCTCTCTGATAAGAGGAGTGACAAGTGCTGTAAATCCACTTGCGTGACATCCCGGATTTGCTATTCTCTTTGAATTTTTTATATTTTCACTTCCTATAAGCTCAGGAAATCCATATGTCCACTCTGAAGCTGTTCTATGTGCTGTAGAAGTATCTATTATTGCAGTATCAAGATCTGATACGAACTCTACGATCTCCTTTGCAGCTGCATCCGGCAGGCAAAGAAATGCAATATCCGCACTTTTTATAGCTTCTCTTCTGGCTTCTAAGTCCTTTCTAAGCTCTTCAGACAATGTAATAACATTTATATCATCTCTGTCTGCAAGCCTTTCATATATTCTAAGTCCGGTAGTACCGGCACTTCCGTCAATAAAAATATCTGTCATAATATATCCTCTCTGATTTTATACCACGGCGGTTATTATAATCCTTATCTTTCACATATTCAAGTAATATTTTGTATAAATATTCGCATATTTCGTGAATATTTCTTTATTTTATGCATAATATTCATTTCTTATTCAATAAACTAAATTTTTCTTCTTAAAAAAAATTATTTGTGTTATGTTTAAAGTAAATTTATTTATAATCTATGCGAAAGGTTTATTCCAATGAAATATTCACTTTTAGCCCTTGATATGGATGGCACTCTTTTAAATTCTAAGCATCAAATTTCCAAGCGTACATTGGAAGCTATAAATAAAGCTCAGGATGCAGGCAAGGAAATTGTTTTATCGACCGGAAGATGTATACCGGAGCTTAGGGAGTATTTTTCTATCCTGCCGCGTTTACGATATATGATCTGTGTTAATGGTGCCCTGATCTATGACCTAAAAAAACAAACAACTATTTACAGCAAACCTATCTCAGAAAATAGTGTATCTGAACTTTTGTCTAAAGCACATGATGATAATATAATGGTACATTTTCTATCAACAGATTCTGTTGTTGAAAAAGATAAAGTAGTCAGAATGGATCATTATGCTATGGGCAAATATCAGGATATGTTTTTAAATGTAACTACAAAAGTTGATGATATATTCAAATATTTTGAAGAAGATCCGCACCCTATAGAAAAAGTAAACTTTTATATAACTACACCCAAGATAAGAGATGAAGTTGAAAAGTTAATTGATCCAAATGCATTTTCAATTACTCATGCTGACGGAAACAGCATAGAATTTACTGCTAAAGGAATAAGCAAAGGTGCGGGACTTGAAATACTTTGTAAACATCTAAATATTCCTATAGAAAAAACAATTGCGGCAGGTGACAGTGACAATGATGTATCTATGCTCAAAAAAGCAGGACTTCCTGTTGCTCTTTTAAATTCAAATAAAAATGTACACTCTGTCAGCAAGGTACGCGTCAGCGACTGTGACCATGATGGCTGTGCTGAAATAATTGAAAACTATCTTTTGAAATAACTATTTAGGGTCAAAAGATCTCCTGATCCTATATTTATTTTATTAGGCTATCAGAAATGGAGGAGGCTTATGATTACATGCAGAGATGTAAATAATCTGAATCTTGATGGTGTTGAGCTGGTTACCGGAGATGTCGGTCTTGACCGCATGGTTTCATGGACTTATATAGTTCAGA
>CAVLAA010000092.1:0-8052 GCA_963660835.1 bacterium | reverse complement strand
GCAATGCGAGAGTTGATCTGTATGAAGGGTTTGCCAACGATTACTTGACAGTAACACGCATGGGGAGTGTCAACACTAAATTCTTGACTTTGTTTTTTTTATATATTAAGATAAAAAAGCGTTGACGAGAGATAGTAAGCAGCTGCTGTGCCAAAGAGAGAGAACAATTGGTGGGATGTTCTTGCATAAGTCTGCTGAACCGGGCTCTGAGCATTAATCAAATAAAAAGTGAGCGGATATCCGTTAATTAGGGTGGTACCGCCGAATCAGTAATTTCGGTCCCTTAGCTCTTTTTTAAGAGTTAAGGGCTTTTTTATTTTATCAGGAGGAGATCAAAATGAAATTAAAAAACCTTGTTGGCGACAGATTTAAGGAGCGCCCGTCTGACTGCGTAATTGACAGTCATGCATTTAGCGTACGTGGAGGTTATATCAAATACGTAGGAAACGGAATTTATTCTCTTTTTCCTCCTATGAAACGCATTACCAAAAAGATCGAACAGATAATCAGAGAAGAAATGGATGCCGTTGATTCCCAAGAGGTTCTTTTGCCTGTAGCTCTGCCTGCCTCTCTTTGGGAGGCATCAGGACGATACGAAAGCGTCGGAGAGGAGCTTCTTCGTTTTTCAGACAGAAACAATTCAAAGATGGTTCTTGGCATGACTCATGAGGAGGCAGCTGTTCAGCTTGTAAAAGAATACGGACAGACTTATACCAAATATCCATTTTCGATATATCAGATCCAGACAAAATTCCGTGATGAAGCCAGACCCCGTGCCGGCCTTATCCGTGTACGTGAATTTACAATGAAGGATGCATATTCCTTCCATACCTCACAGGAAGATCTTGAAGCCTATTATGACAAAATGGCAAATGCCTATTTCAGGGTATTTGAAAGAGCCGGTATACCTGAAGTAGTTTCAGTCAAATCTGATTCCGGTATGTTTGGAGGAAGCGTCTCTCATGAATATATGCTGCTTGCAGATGCTGGCGAGGATTCTATCGTACTTTGCGATAACTGCTCCTTCAGTGCAAATATGGAAGCTGCCGAAACAAAAGCAGATAACAGCAATTCATCCTCTGCTTCAGAGCTCCAAAAGGTATATACTCCTCACTGCAAGACAATCGAAGAGGTTTGCACATTCCTTAACAGCAGTGTTGAGGAATCCTGTAAAGCTGTAATGTATCAGTTAAACTGTGATGATTCATATGTTGTTGTTTTCCTTCGCGGTGACTATGAAGTCAATGAAACAAAGCTTACAAATTATCTTGGAGAAAAGGTTCATCCGGCTGTAGTTACAGAAGAAAGCGGTCTTGTCGCAGGCTTCTGCGGTCCTTATAACCAAAATGCAAAATGTAAGATAATATATGACAAAACCCTTGAAGGCATCGAAAGTCTTTGTGCAGGCGCAAATGAAGAAAATTATCACTATACAGGCCTTAATATCAAGCGTGATATCGGGGATGTCGAATATGTAGATGTTTCAAAGATCAGAACAGGTGATATCTGCCCTTGCTGCGGCAAAAAAGCCATCCGCATCAGCCGTGGAATCGAAGTAGGAAATATTTTCCAGCTCGGAGACAAATATACAAAATCAATGGATATGACATATACCGATGAAGACGGAAGTATCAAATATCCGATCATGGGTTGCTATGGAATAGGTGTTGGACGTCTTGCAGCTTCTGTCTGCGAAGCCAAGCACGATGACTATGGTCCGCTTTGGCCTATATCTATTGCTCCATGGCAGGTTCACCTTTGCTGTATGCGTGTTGACAAGGCTGAATGCAAAGAAGCTTCAGATAAGATTTATGATGAGCTTCAAAAATCCGGAGTTGAGGTTATATATGATGACAGAAAGGTTCGTGCCGGTGCAATGTTTGCCGATGCAGATCTTTTAGGCGTTCCTGTTCGTATCACAGTAGGTCCTAAGGCTCTTGCCGAAGGAAATGTAGAGCTTTCTACACGTGACAAAAAGGTTTCTAAAACTGTTAAAGTTGAAGATATCATTGCTGAGACTAAGGCTCTTATACAGGAGCTTTTTGATGAGATCAATTCAAAGGTTATAGACAGATAACATCGATTTAAAGAATTGCTCATAAAATAACCCAATTTAAGCTTTTAATTGTTTAAAGGCCTAAATTGGGTTATAATATTGTTTCGAGAATTTTTTTGGAGGAATGTAAATTACATATGGAAAGCAGAGAAAAATTAGGAAGCCGTCTGGGCTTTATCATGTTGTCGGCCGGCTGTGCGATAGGCTGCGGCAATGTTTGGAAATTCCCGTGGTCCTGCGGACAAAACGGTGGCGGCGGATTTATGCTCATATATATTATCTGTCTTGTGGTCCTTGGATTCCCGGCTATGACAATGGAGTTTTCAATCGGACGTGCCGCACAGACAAGCCCACTTTACATGTACAATAAGCTTGCTAAAAAGCCAAGCAAAAAATGGGGCGCTTTGGGATATGTATGCTTTATCGGCAATATATCCCTTATGGCCTTTTATACTGTAGTTGCCGGATGGCTTATATATTATTTTGTAAAATTTCTTACAGGCGATACCGCAGCCCTAGGATTTTCTTCAATGATAACAAACCCTTCTATAAATGTTATTTTTCTTATAGTTACCGTTGTTATCGCCTTTGTAGTATTAAGCTTCGGACTTCAGAACGGACTTGAAAATGTTACTAAGTATATGATGCTTGCTCTTTTGGCACTTGTTCTTGTTCTTGCGATAAAATCTATAATGCTGCCAGGTGCAGCACAGGGTCTCTCATTTTATCTGATACCTGATTTTTCAAAGATAACAGGCAATACTATCGTAAGTGCTATGAACCAGGCCTTCTTCACTCTTTCTATCGGAATGGGAAGCATGGGAATTTTCGGAAGCTATATAGGCAAGGATCATTCTCTAATGGGCGAATCTATCACGATAATCTCTCTTGATACCTTCGTTGCTATAATGGCCGGACTTATAATCTTTCCGGCATGCTTCAGCTACGACCTTGAGGTAACAGCCGGACCAAGTCTTCTGTTTGATACAATGGCTACCGTATTCAACAACATGGACGGCGGAAGATGGTGGGGAACATTATTCTTCTTATTTATGGTATTTGCAGCTATGTCAACCGTACTTGCAGTATGCGAAAACATTGTTGCTATGTTTAGGGAAAAAACAGGGATATCAAGAAGAAAAAGCTGTATCATATGCGGAATGATCGTTTTTGCTCTTGCGCTTACAACAGCTCTTGGCTACAGTGTTTTTCAGTTCCATCCGTTTGGAGAAGGTACTGCCTGGCTTGATCTGTGGGATTTCATTGTTTCAAACAATATACTGCCTCTCGGCTCTCTTGTTATCGCACTGTTCTGCTGCTACAAATTCGGCTGGGGATGGGATAACATGGTTAAGGAAGCAAATACAGGTAAAGGTCCTAAAGTTAAGCCCTGGATGAAGCCTATATTTAAATATGTAGTTCCGATAGCTATCGCATTTATCTATATCTATGGAATGATAACCTTCAAATACAATTAACATATCTAAAAAAATAAATCCGGTCGGATACATTAGATAAGTATCCGACCGGACTGTTTTTTATAATATCATGAATTATTTTTTGCGATCATTGCTCTTTTTCTAAGTCTCGGGTCAAGCTCTTTCTTTCTGATCCTGATATTTTCAGGGGTTACTTCAAGAAGCTCATCGTTATCTATAAATTCAAGCGCCTGCTCAAGTGAAAGAACTCTTGGAGGTGTAAGTATCAGAGCCTCGTCAGCTGATGAAGATCTTGTATTTGTAAGATGCTTTGTCTTGCAGACATTAAGCTCTATATCTTCAGCTTTTCCGTTCTGTCCTATGACCATTCCACCATAAACCTTTTCACCCGGCTTAATAAAGAGTGTTCCTCTTTGCTGTGCCTGGAAAAGTCCGTATGTAACAGCCTCTCCTGTCTCAAAAGCTATAAGAGATCCCTGCTTTCTGTAAGATATCTCTCCTTTAAACGGAGCATATCCGTCAAATATTGTATTCATTATACCGGTTCCCTTAGTCATTGTAAGGAAGTTTCCTCTAAAGCCGATAAGGCCTCTTGCCGGAATAGAAAATTCAAGTCTTGTTGAACCGTCGCTTCCGAGGCTCATTCCGTTGAGCTCTCCCTTTCTCTCACTGAGTCTCTGGATAACTGCTCCTGAAAACTCTTCCGGTACATCTATATATGCAAGCTCCATAGGCTCAAGCTTATGACCTCTGTCATCTGTTTTGTAAATAACCTCAGCTTTACTTACCGCAAATTCAAAGCCTTCTCTTCTCATATTTTCGATAAGAACAGAAAGATGAAGCTCACCACGTCCTGACACCTTAAAGCTGTCGGCAGATTCTGTTTCTTCTACTCTTAAGCTAACGTCTGTATTAAGCTCCTTGAACAGGCGGTCTCTTATATGTCTGGATGTTACATATTTTCCTTCTCTTCCTGCAAGCGGTGAATCGTTTACACAGAAGTTCATTGAAATAGTAGGCTCTGAAATTTTCTGGAACGGTATCGGAATAGGATGCTCAGGATCACATAGAGTATCTCCTATATGGAGCTCCGGTATACCTGATATAGCAACGATAGAACCTATATTTGCTTCCTTGACTTCAACCTTATTGAGTCCGTCAAACTCATAAAGCTTGCTTATTTTCACTTTCTTCTTCTTTGAAGGATCATGATGGTTCATAAGCATTACTTCCTGATTGACACTCATTCTGCCATTGTCGATCTTGCCTACACCGATTCTTCCGACATATTCATTGTAATCAATTGTACTTATAAGAAGCTGTGTTCCTGCATCAGGATCACCCTCAGGTGCAGGTATATATTTAAGTATAGCCTCAAAAAGAGGTGTCATATCATGTGGTGAATCATTGAGATCCAGCATCGCATGACCCTGCTTAGCTGATGCATAGAGGAACGGACAGTCAAGCTGCTCATCTGATGCCTCAAGATCCATGAGAAGCTCAAGTACTTCATCTACTACTTCTGTAGGTCTTGCCTCAGGTCTGTCTATTTTATTGATACAAACAATAACCTTAAGATCAAGCTCAAGCGCCTTCTTCAATACGAATTTTGTCTGTGGCATAGCTCCTTCAAATGCATCTACAAGAAGAATAACACCATTTACCATCTTTAATACACGTTCAACCTCACCGCCGAAATCTGCATGTCCCGGTGTATCGATAATATTGATCTTAGTATTTTTGTAGAAAACGGCTGTATTCTTTGAAAGGATAGTTATACCTCTTTCTCTTTCGATATCATTGGAGTCCATGACTCTTTCCTGGACCTCCTGGTTTTCTCTAAATACTCCACTCTGCTTAAGTAATTCATCTACAAGTGTAGTTTTGCCATGATCGACATGCGCTATAATAGCTACATTCCTAATGTCTTCTCTCTTTTCTATCATTGTTTAATTTCCTCTTTTTGGTCTGTCTAACCCTGATATCATACAATACATTCTTACGCATTAACGGCAAGAGTATATCACATTTTTATTTCATTTCAAATATTTTTCTTGCGACTTCCCTTATATCTCCTACAGGGATCAGCTCTATATCCTTTGGAATATCGCCCTTTACAGCCCTCAGGCAGCCTGCAGGAAGCATTACCTTTTCAAATCCAAGCTTTGCAGCCTCCTTTATACGCTGTGAAGCCATACTGACTGATCTTATCTCTCCGCTAAGACCGACCTCACCGAATACGACCAATTTATTATCAACCGGAACATCTCTGAAGCTTGATATTATTGCTGTAACGATCCCAAGATCTACTGCCGGCTCGGTCATTCGTATACCGCCTGTGATATTGACATACGCATCACATTCGGCAAGATTCATCCTGCCTCTCTTTTCAAGAACAGCCATCAGAAGGTTTACTCTGTTAAAATCCGTACCATTGGCGGTTCTCCTTGGAAATCCAAAATTTGTTTTACATACAAGTGCCTGGATTTCTATCATTACAGGTCTTGTTCCTTCCATAGAACATGCAACGACTGAGCCGCTGGCGCCATCAGGCCGGCCATCCAGCATATATTCAGACGGATTTGGAACCTCTTTAAGTCCCTCTGCATGCATTTCAAATACGCCGATCTCATTTGTTGAACCAAATCTGTTCTTTACAGCCCTAAGCACCCTGTATGATGCATGTCTGTCACCTTCAAAATAAAGTACAGTATCCACCATATGCTCAAGCACTCTTGGACCTGCAACATTACCCTCTTTTGTAACATGTCCTATGATAAATACCGGTATCTGAGTTGTTTTGGCAAGCTTTAATAAAATCCCGGTAACCTCCCTTACCTGCGATACGCTTCCCGGAGAGGACGATGCATCCTCACTGTACATCGTCTGTATAGAATCTATTATAATAAGTCCCGGATCTTCTTTTTCTGCAGCAGAAAGAATTGTATTTATATCTGTTTCGCACAGAAGCTTAAGTGAATCAGAAAATTTGCCTATGCGCTCTGCTCTCATTTTGATCTGTGTCAGAGATTCCTCTCCTGAAACATAAAGCACCTTAATTTCCTTTTCAGCAATCCTTTGGCATAGCTGCAGAAGCAATGTCGACTTACCGATTCCAGGATCTCCGCCTACAAGCATAAGCCCGCCTGCTACAATTCCGCCGCCAAGAACTCTGTCCAGCTCATTTATACCGCTTTTTATCCGATTTTCTTCTTTCAGGGAAATCGCTGAAAGAGATACCGGCTCTGCCTTTTTTCCGTTTTCTATTTTAGAAGCGGCAGATGTATTCTTGGTCGAAACTGTCTCCTCTACCATTGAATTCCATTTTCCGCAGCTCGGACATTTCCCCATCCATTTTGCAGATTCATAACCGCAGTTCTGACAGAAAAAAATACTTTTTTTATCTTTTGCCATTATTTCCTCTCTAATGATAAACAAGGCTGCCGAAAACCGGCAGCCCTGATAATCGTCAAACGGATATCCTAAATCCGCATTCGGTTAAATTATGCTACTTCTTTTACACTGATCTTAACAGGAACATTTGCATCAAGCTCAACGCTAAATGAAATCTTTCCGCCGAGGTTTGTTGCCATACGGCCTACTGATTCACCATTTATGAAAATTTCGTATTCTGCTTCTTCCTTAAGTCCCAATGTAAGCTGAGCATCCTCATTAGCTTCAAGTGTAAATTCAACTCCGTTCTCGGAATATACAATATTGTATACTGCCGTTCCCGGTTCTGATTCGTAAAGGAAATTATCATTTTTCTCAAGACGGGTCATTTCCTTGAATGTCTTAACCTTGTAGATATCTCCCTCATGCTTAAAGTCCGCTAATTTAGTTTTAGTAGCAAGAGTGTAATCTCCAAAGCTTAAACTACCATCAGCTTCGGAACGCAGTAATTCTTTTACTCCGGACATTTTGTTATTGGCCTCCAAAAAAATTTTTATGTTATTATACCTTATTAACCTGGTTTTTTCCAGTAAAGTTGACAAAGTTGTTCAAAAACACTTATACTTCTGTTGCTTTAAAAAAGCTGTTGCATTTACTGCCAAAAGTTTACGAATGGAGCTTATATTTATGAAAATATCTCTTCTTACAGTCGGAAAGATCAAAGAAAAATATCTCTTAGATGCTATTGCTGAATATCAAAAACGCCTTGGCAGATACTGCAGGCTTGAGATCATTCAGGTTCAGGATGAAAAAACTCCTGATGCTCCAAGTGAAGCTCAAAAAAAGCAGATCTTAGATAAGGAAGCTGCAAGACTTCTTCCATATATTAAGGATAATTCGTATGTCATCGCACTTGCCATATGCGGCAAACAGCTTTCAAGCGAACAGCTTGCAGATATGATAAACAGCCTTGGCATCAAAAGTATCAGCCATATCGTATTCATAATAGGCGGCTCGCTTGGTCTATCAAATGATATCCTTTCACGAGCCGACTTTAAACTTAGCTTTTCAAAAATGACATTTCCTCATCAACTTATGCGCGTTATTTTACTTGAGCAGATATACCGCTCATATCGTATTATAAACGGTGAACCGTATCACAAG
>CAVLAA010000091.1:0-8087 GCA_963660835.1 bacterium | reverse complement strand
TATAATGCCGAACAGATATATTATCCATAACAGCGGATTGAAAAGATTAAGCTGATAAAGGCTTGTTCCAAATCCGTTTGTCATATCCCAAAGAGAAAAATTACCATTTCTGATGTGGTTTACAATGGAATGAAACTGCATTATATATTGCTGCTTAGTATCACTTCCGATGTCGTCAAACATAAAAATATATCCTGAAAATATATATTTGTTGTAAATGATGACAGAGGTGATGACTATTGCAATTATCAGGAGCAGTACCTGATGCTTTTTGAAAAATTCTGTGATTGATTTCATAATTAAAAACCTCAGTAATAATTTGTTTATGTATTTATAGTCGGTTTTATTGCAGCCCTCTGATTATACAGTGGCAAAATTATTGTGTCAAAATCAAAATATCATGCTGCGTGAATATTCATCGGCGGCATAAACAGCATCAACAAGCATTTCAGGTGTTACTTTAAAAGGCATTTTGTGAACAGTCATACCAGGACGGCATGCAAATTCGGCAGCTCTTAGCCAGTCTTCTTTTGAAACAGGAGTATCAGACAGCTCTAAAAAGCAGGTTGGAAGGTCTATGCTTTTGCAAAATCTGATAACTGTCTGAAGCTCGGTATCCGGAGCATGCTCAAGACAGAGTTGGACAATAGTATTGAAGGCTACAATTTCTCCATGGGCGTGGCCGTGAAGTGATGGAATAACTGTTACGCCTTTTTGAAAACCATGTGCGGCAGCTACACCACCGCTTTCAAAGCCAACTCCGGATAGATAAATATTGGCTTCGGTGATTTTTTCAAGAGCAGCATTTACCTCATGTTTTTTTGCTGATTCATAGGCATCTTTTCCATATTCAAGAAGTGTTTCATAACAGCCCTTTGCAAGTGCATAAGCTGCGGATGTGGGCATTGTAGAAAGCTGGTTAACAGAACCGGAGCGTTTTACGGCACGAGCTTCAAAATATGTAGCCAGTGCATCTCCCATTCCATATGCAAGATATTTAGATGGTGCATCTGCTATTATCCTTGGGTCAACGATTACGGCATCAGGACATTTCTTTGTATGAAGATATTTGTCAAAAACACCTTCGGGAGTATATAGCACAGAAAGAGCCGAGCATGGGGCATCTGTAGATGCAACAGTAGGAATTACTATGCAGGTTATATCAAGAGCATCTGAAACAGCCTTTGTGATATCAAGTATCTTGCCGCCGCCGACACCTATTATCATATCGGGTGCATTATCTGAAAGATTAGAGACTATACTATCAATCTGTAATCTTGAACATTCACCCTGGATCTCATTAAAACTGCAGGTGAATTTGTCGGATGGAAGGCCGGATAAAATATCTGCCTTATGTCTTTTTATACCTGAGGGGCTGATTAAAAATAAAGCATTACTTCCGTATAATGATATATAGGGATAAAGATTTTTGATGATATCCTTTTCCTGGATATAAGTACCTGGGCTTTTTAAGCTTATAAGCATAATGGATCTCCTTCAAATTGTTTGTTTAACCGAATGTGGATTGCGAATATCCGTTTGACTGATATGATGTTGTTTTGTCATTTTATAATTCTTTATCTCAGTTTGAAATTATCGGTCTGCTTTGTCAAGAAGATAATGAATTAAGCCGGGTTCTTTGTATTACATAAGCTTGATGGAGTAAAAATTAGTGTTATAATAAAGCATTGAGACTAAAAAAATCGAAAGAGAAACATATGAATAAGAAAGAAATACTTGAAATAAAAAAATTGCTGGCTAAGGAAAATACCAGAATCAATAGAATAAGCTGCTGCTATGTAGACGGACATAAGGAAAAGAAAACTGTTTTTACACAGGCATTTTATTCGGTAAATGAGGAGGCAATGTTTAAATATTCGGATATATTCAGAAAAACATTGTCAGGGACTATCGGCAAAAATCTCCATACACTGGAATTTCCGCTCGATGAGGAGATGAACGGAGATAAGCATGAGATGCTTACAAGACTTGTTAAAAGCGAACTGATGGATGATAAGCTTAATGAGGAATTTTTTGATAAGATAATTGAAAAGTACAGTTATCCGGAAAATTATTTGATCATTTTAGCACATGGCATTTATGATATTCCGTCAAAGAGCACTGACAATTCAGAAATATTTGATGCCTCGGAATATGTATACAAATTTATAATATGCTCTGTATGTCCTGTTAATCTGTCAAAGCCGGGACTTTGCTATGATGACAGCAGCAGATCCTTTATAGAGCATCTTCAGGACTGGATGGTTCAAATGCCTGATACCGGTTTTTTATATCCAGCATTTAATGACAGAAATACTGATATACACAGCCTTTTATTTTACACAAAAAAAGCTGACGAGCCACATGTGGAATTTACAGAGGAGGTGTTGGGCTGTATTTCTCCTGTGGGAGCAAAGGAGCAAAAGACGGAGTTTAGCGCTCTTGTAGAGGAAGTATTCGGCAGCGAATGTGATTTTGACATAGTCAAGGAAATACATGAAAGTCTGACAACAATGTCAGAAGAAAAGAAGGAGGAGCCGGATCCGCCTGCACTTGAGAAAAATGACATTAAAAAAATATTTTCGGATTGCGGTGCTGATGAAGCAAAGCTTGAGATAGTAGATAATAATTTTGATACTCAGGCAGGCAGGACAGAAAAGGTAATGGTATCGGCACTCGGAAATCTAAAGAAATTAGAGGTTGTATCACCTGATGTAAAGATCCAGGTTAATTCAGACAGAATGGATCTTATAGATACAATGATAATAGAAGGACAGGAATATCTTGTGATACCGCTTACAGACGAAGTAAGAGTGAATGGACTTTTAGTGCACCACAAGAAAACCAAAGGAGAAGAAGCATGATAGGCGAATGTCTTGAGAGAGTTAGGAGGGTCAAGCCTCTTGTACATAATATAACAAATTATGTAACTGCCAATGATGTTGCAAATGTACTTTTGGCCTGTGGTGCAAGTCCTATTATGGCAGATTCTCCTAAGGAAGTTGAAGATATAACAGCTATATGTAAGGGACTGAATATAAATATAGGTACGCTGAATGAGCAAAAAAAAGAAGCAATAATGCTGGCAGGAAGAAAGGCAAATGAGCTTGGAAAACCTGTTGTCTTAGATCCTGTAGGTGCAGGTTCAAGTCTTAACAGAACAGAAGCTGCAAGATTGATCCTTGAAAATATTGAAGTCGATGTTGTGAGAGGAAACATATCGGAAATAAAGGCATTGGCACTAGGAAGTATTTCACAAAGTGGTGTTGATGCAAATACACTGGATGAAGTCACAGAGGAAAATATTGAGGATGCGGTTGATTTTATAAGGGATTTTTCGCTGAATCACAGATGTATTTCGATTGTTACCGGAAATATAGATATAGTTACAGATGGAGATATTGCATATACCGTATATAACGGAAGAAGGGAAATGCGCAGTATAACAGGTATAGGTTGTCAGCTTTCAGGGCTTACTTGTGCATATATTTCAGCAAATCTCGAAAATAAGCTTGATGCATCACTTGCTGCAGTAGCTTTAATAGGTCTTGCAGGAGAAAAAGGCTGGAGTTATATGCAGGAAGGTGATGGCAATGCTGCATACAGAAACAGGATCATAGATGCTGTTTACAATATGAACAAGGAAATGCTTGAAGAGGGGGCAAATTATAAAATATGGCAATAAATAATAATATGACAAAGAAAATAGCATTTGCCGGAGTATTTATAGCACTGGCAGTACTTGGAAGTCTTATCAGTATACCTATAGCAGGAAGTAAGTGTGCACCGGTGCAGCATATGATAAATATATTGTCAGCTGTAATACTTGGACCATGGTATTCGGTTGGAATCGCATTTTGCGCTAGCCTTTTGAGAAACCTTTTGGGAATTGGAAGCCTTATGGCATTTCCGGGAAGCATGATCGGGGCACTTTGCTGCGGGATCGCTTATAAGCTTACGAAAAAAATAAGCATCACCTGTATTTCGGAGGCTTTCGGAACGGGAATATTAGGCGGAATAGCAGCCTATCCTGTAGCAAAGCTTATGATGGGCTTACAGCCTGAGGGAATGTTTATTTATATAATACCGTTTCTGGTATCAACAGTAGTAGGCAGTATACTTGCTTTTGTTTTGATAAGCTCACTTAAGGCCGGAAAGATTATTAAATTATAAGATGAAGCATGCCTGCAAGCGTTTTTTGATCGTGGAAGCTGCAAGCACCTTCATTTTTGGAGGAAGATAATTTGAAAAAGTTCAAAGCGATTGTAATTATCATTGCTGCAGCACTAACAGCAGAGACAGTGCCTGTGGCATATGCTTCGGAGGCTGCAGAAGTTGTAAATGCGGATGACCTGGATGAAATCTCCTTATCAGATACTATACCGGATGAAGAAGTTATAGAAGATGATAACCCATATCAGACAAATCAGATCATAGTATTTGATGATACAGTTGATGTAAGCGGAGCAAGCAATGCATATTACAATAGTGCTATCGATGCCATAATTCTGGAATACGATACAGATGAGGACACGAAGGCAGCATATGAGACATTGGCACAAACAAATGATGTTATTGTAAATGCTGTAGTATGTGCCGAATCTATCGGCACTATAACAGATAATGCAGATAAATATCAGGCTTTAGGAGCCTATGGAACTGATTTTTTAAGTGAATATACAACTGATAGCGTAACTGTTGCGGTTATAGATTCCGGGTATGAGTATTATAATGCAGAGATACCGTCTGAGAAGGCTTATTTTAACAACAGGATAGTGAGTGGATACAATGCCGTTGATGAAAATGATGATGTAAGTGATCTAACATTAAATAAGCATGGAACAGTTGTAGCAGGGCTTATTGCAGACTCAACCCCTGAAAATGTAAAGATCATGCCTGTAAGAATTTTGAATAGTTCAGGACGAGGAAGCACAGCAACACTGCTTGCCGCTTATAAGTGGGCTGTAGATAATGGGGCGGATATTATAAATATGTCGCTTGGATGGGAATTAAGCACAGCTACATCATCAAATACAGATGCTATAGGAAGATTGATATCAGAAGCAAAAGACAAAGGAATCGTAAGTATAGCGGCAGCAGGAAATCATGCAAAAAACCTTAATGAGGAGGCGTATTATCCGGCCTCATATGATGATACTATAGCAGTAAGTGCCGTAACAACAGATGATGCAGGAAATATCAGCTTTGCAGATTCATATTCTGATTATGGCGATGCAGTTGATTTTACAGCTCCGGGTACGCATATCGCATCATCAATAGGTGACAATACGACATATTATAAGGGAACATCATTTTCAGCTGCATTTGTATCAGGAGAATTTGCATGCCTTATGCTCGCATATCCGGATAAGTCGCCTGATGAATATATACAG
The DNA here is from genome assembly GCA_963660835.1 of bacterium. Classification (GTDB taxonomy): domain Bacteria; phylum Bacillota; class Clostridia; order Lachnospirales; family Lachnospiraceae; genus Alectryocaccobium. The sequence goes on along the minus strand of CAVLAA010000091.1, from coordinate 2,694 downwards.
CTTGCATCTTCATATGCAGTAGATTTGGGCGATGAAGGAAAGGATGTATATTACGGTGATGGAATCATCAATCTTGACAGCCTTGAGAAAAATGTAAAGGATGAAGATCAAGCTGATGCAAAGATTGGTCCGGTCAATGAAAATGGTATCTGGGTATTATATGACGAAAATGAAAATAAGCTTGTAGGAAGCGGAACTCCTAATGTTAGCGGGAAAAAATATTATCTTGAAAACGGGATTCTTAGAAGCGGATGGCTTTTGCTTGGAGACTGGCAGATGTATTTTGATCCACAAACTTATGAGGCAGCAATAGGAGTTACTAATATAGATGGCACAGTTTATCTGTTTGATGAAAACGGAATCAGGATCACGGCAAATGGAACACCGGTTATATCAGGGAAAAAATATTATTTTGAGGATGGTATGATCAAGAGCGGATGGCTTAAGCTTGCAAACTGGCAGATGTATTTTGATCCGCAAACCTACGAGGCTGCTATCGGAATTACATCAATAGACGGCAAGGCATATATGTTTGATGAAAACGGTGTAGAGATTTTAAACTCGAGAACTGAGGTAATAAACGGCAGCAAATATTGGTTCCAGCCTGACGGGTCACTTATGAGCGGATGGGTTACTCTTGGAGTATGGAGAATGTATTTTGATCCTCATACATATAAGGCAGCAACCGGAACCGTAACTATAGGCGGGAAGACATATACATTTAATTCAGATGGAGTGCTTATGTAAATAAGATTGAGTATATGTTTTGGATTTGAATGTACAAGGAGGCATTATATGATTAGAAGCGTGATAACAGCAATAATTGTTGTAGCAGTATTTATGGGAATATATATTTTATCAAGCTATCTGAAGGAAAAGGTCATGCATGAAAAAAGCACATTCGGATGCCTTGGAACCGGAGATTGCGGAAGCTGTATGCAGGAATGTGAAAAGCGTCAAAGAGAATTAAAAATGATGCAGGAAAAAGACAGAAAGATAAATAAAGAACAAAAAGCTGATGAGAAAATAAAGTCTTAAATAGAGGATTCAGTTGTTTCCAAAACGGAAACAACTGAATCCTCTATTAATTTGCCGGAAGAAAAGATTTTCTTCAAGTGCTTTGAGAGAGTGCCTACTTCTCGTCTAGATCAGCGATCATTTTTACTTCGCTGACAGCAAGTGCAAGCTGAAGCTTGTTTTTTAGCCCGGTTTTTTGCAGCATATTGGTCACATGAAATTTGACGGTGGACATTTCAATGCCCATTTCCGATGCAATGCGCGGGTAAGACAGACCCCGAAGCAGATAACGCAGCACTTTCAGCTCAGTTTTTGTGAATTCCGTACTTTTTGCCATGCCGATCTGAACCGGCGGTGGTGCATCAGGAAAGATGTGTTCACCGGCCATTGTCTGCCGTACAATCTCAATCAGGCGGTTTTCTGTAGAATCCTTGTACCACAGGCTGTCTGCTCCGGATGATCTGGCATTTTCCAGAACCATGCTGTCGATGAGTGAGGTCACAACGATAATCTTTATTTTGGGATGTGCGGATTTGATCTTTCGGACGGCAGTAAGTCCGTTTTCACGGTTCTGCGTCTGTACATCCATCAAAACAAGGTCAACCGGGGTGACACGACAGATTTCGACGGCCTGCTTTGCGCTTGGAATGGACGCTACTATCTTATGCCCGTTCTCGATTGGAAAATAGCTTTCCAGCAGACTGCGTATCATTGGCTGATCCTCAACGATCATTACTCTCATGCATAGTTACCTCCTTTTTCGGCAGTGTGAGGAGAAGCTTGAAGTAAGGGAGGCTTTGAATCTCCATTGTGCCGCCTGCTTCTTTTACACGGCAGCGCAGCATGGAAAGACCGCCGCCCTCTCGAATTTTCTCCTTCGGCGGAATGCCGTTGTTAGTCAAAATAAGCTCTGATCGTCCAAAACTCTGTCCAAAATGAACATACAGCTCTGTTCCGTCAGCGTGGCGAACACAGTTTGCCGCACATTCGGTAATTGCCAATGCTGCGAGTGCCTGCATATCCGACATATCAAAAAATTCTCCTTCTATCAGCACACGAACGCCCATTTCACTGCTTTTGACAATTGCTGTTTCTAATGAGTCGGACTCAGCACGTATCTGATTGGAGCGGTAAAGCACTGCAATGGCCTGCTCAAAAAGCACTGCATTTTCTTTGAGTGATGCAAGGCTGCTTTGTCCATGAAGCGCACGTCGTGCGGCGAGGATGCTGTGTCCGATATCATCATGGATGCGCTGCTTCATTTCAAGTGTTTCTTCTTCGCGGATGATCTCAGGCATCTGTTCAAAAAGCCTTCGCAGCCGGTCATTTGCTTCTGCAAGCTTTGTATTTTCCTCGTTCAGTTCGGTCTGCCGCTGCATCAGCTCCGTTACATCGGAAGCAGTGACCTGAGTATATCGAATTCCCGCTTTTGTCATGATCTGTTTTTGCGCGAAACGGAGCGCGCTGCCGTCCGGAAAACGATAAATCTGTAGCTGAGGTTCCAGACAGCAAATACCTTCTGGAGGCGTTTTCAGAGCAGTTTCCAGCTCCGTAAGCGTCTGCACGCCGCTTCTTTGCAAAATACTTGCGATGGCAAGCATTCGGTGGTTGATGAGCCGAATGATACCGTTTGTGTCAAAAAAGCAGACTGCAATGGGAAGGTGGTCAAAGCTCTCC
>CAVLAA010000090.1:0-8138 GCA_963660835.1 bacterium | reverse complement strand
GGCCATGAGGATTAACAAAATTTGTGCTTAACATTCCAAGCGATCTCGCCTCCTGATTCATCAGGTTTACGAATTCATCCACTGAGCCGCTTATATGCCTTGCTATAGCCATGGCTGCATCATTGGCAGAATAAACCAGAAGTGTTTTGAAAAGCTGCTCCATGGTTACTGTATCTCCTGATATCATGCCGCTTACCTGAGATCCATCCTCAAGAGCAAAGTCCTCATCGCTCATAGTGACAATATCATCCATATTTCCGTATTTCATGGCAACTATTGCTGTCATTATTTTGGTAATACTTGCGGGATATATCTTGTCATATATGCCTTTTGCAAATATCGGCTTATTTGATGAAATATCAAACAATAATGCCTTTTCAGATCCAGAACTGATATTTAATCCATCATAAGAAACATCATTATCTGAAATAACCAGGTTTTTAGTGAATGTTTCTGCAACAGCTTCATTTTCACTGGAATCAGTATAATTAAAGCTATATGAAATATCGAGCGTTCTTTCGTTTTTATAAGAAAGATAAAATACAATTATCAAAAGCAATGCAACAATCAATGATATAGCAATAAACAATTTATTCCAAATGCTATTTTTGTTTGTTTTTTCCGGCATAATTTTTCCTAATATTTGAATATGATCTTTTTGTTGATAAGCTTCTCATTATAATGCCTGCGTTGTAAGCTTATGTTTAATACAACACCCATTCCGATAAATAGGCTCACGACTGATGTGAGTCCATAGCTGACAAACGGCAAAGGCGTTCCTGTATTTGGTAAAACACCTGTGGCAACACATATATTTATAAAGCTTTGAATCGCTATGACAGAGGCTATACCGCAGCAAACAATTTTTCCGGCTAAATCCTTAGCCCGCTGTCCGGTGATAATACACATAAAGCATATAAGGAAAAGTATTGTTATAATACAGAAGCAGCCTATAAAGCCAAGCTCTTCTCCTGCAACAGCAAATATAAAGTCATTTTGGATCTCCGCAACAAAGTTTCCTTTATTTGATGAAGATACCTCATTGTTATTTAAGCCTTTACCTTTAAGCTGTCCGCTTCCTATAGCAGTAACAGAATTATTCTGTTGCATAACTGAATCAGAATATTCGTCATTATCAGGCTCGAGAAAAGTCATAATCCTTTCTTTTTGATATTCATCAATTATAGGAAGATTTGTCTGTGTTATTAAGAGAAATATGCCAAGTGAAACAGGAATAACAACTATTAATATCCGTCCGATTATTTTATAGCTTAGCCCCGCAATATATATAAGAATGCAAAACAGCAGTCCTATAGTTATTGTATTTTTCAAATCCGGCTGTTTAAATATTAAAAGCAATGGAATAAGTATTAAAACAACAGCCTTAACTATAGTTTTAAATGTATTTATATCTTTTTCATGCTTCATAAAATACATTGCAAAAAACATGATCAAAAGAATTTTTGAAAGTTCAGTCGGCTGAAACTGGATGCCGTTGTCTCCTCCTATTTGGATCCATCTGGATGCACCCTTTGCACTTTTTCCTGTAAATATTACTGCTAATAAAAGTGCAAGATTTACTATATAAATTATCCAATAAAAATTAAGAAGCCAGCTGTAGTCAATAAATGACAAAATTATCATAATAATAAATCCGGCTATACATCCCAAAAGCTGTTTTTTCTGCAATGATTGATCTGCAGAGCCAACAAGCAGGACACCAAAAACACATATTAAAAACAATAAAATTATCAGTGTAAAATTGTAATCCCTTAAATGATATTGTTTAAGCATTATTTTTTCCTTATTTTAATCTGTTACTGCATTTGACAGTCCGTCTGTTGCCGCACTATCTGTTATTGCAGAGCTTTCGTCATCTATTCCGTAATAATAGCTTAACATGTCCTTTGCAACAGCCATTGCATTGGTTGAGGAATAACCATAAGCAATTCTTATTGCAAATGCAATATCGCTGTTTGTTTCGTAGCTTGAATGTCCGATAAAAAGCGCATGGTTAGGTCTGGATTTATTTTCCTCTGCCGTACCGGTTTTTCCATATAATTCAACCGGAAAATCCTGAAATACTTCAGCATTTTGAACCACACCTCTCATACCCTGATGGATATCGTTCCAGACTGTGTCAGAAAAATCAGTCTGCTTTGAAATGTTTGATGCAAACTCCTGCGTTGTATTTCCGGATGAATCTGTAACCTTACTTAAAAGATTGAGATCATAGCTTGTTCCGTTATTTTTTATAGTAGACGCATATCTTGCAAGCTGAGTTGTAGTATATAAGTGAGTACCCTGTCCAATAGATGACGGGATAGCCATTTCGTCTGAAACCTGCGGTGCTGATTCTGTAAGCTGGATATTTGTCTTAGTATCAAGATTAAAATCTGATGCATATTTTTGTATTTGACTAAGCGTAGTTGCTTCGCTGAAGTCACCGCTTTCATTTAATCCAAGCCTGTATCCTACAGTACAGAAAAATACATTGCATGAATTTCTTATTGCATCAACAACATTTTCGTCTCCATGTCCTAAAAGATACCAGCAATGCAGCTGGCTGCTCTTATCTACAAGTCCTTCACCGAATAAACCATTGCAATTGATTATTGTACTGTCGTCAATAATATTCTCAGTTATTCCTGCTGCTACCATTACCGGCTTAAATGTAGAACCGGGTGCACTGAGCTGCTGAGTTGCTTTATTATAAAAAGGCGTAGAAAGATCATTATAAAGCTTCCAATAATAATCTGTATCCATTGTATTTGCAAGCTTATTGCTGTCATATCCCGGATAGGTTACCAATGCCTTTACATTTCCCGAATCCGGATCAACGATTACAATAGATCCGGAACAAGGATCAAGTGCAAGCTGTGCAGGTGTTATTTCAAGCTTTGAAATTTTACTTACCAGCAGATCATAAGGTGTTGTTTCCCCTGCACTAAACCTCGTATACTCATCATCATCCTTCGAAAGAATATTCTGATCATATAGAAGTCTGCATATTTCCTCAGGTGAAATGTAATCAGAAAGCAGCATATATTTATACTGCAGCTTTGCAAACCCTGAATCCGAAGCAATATATTCTGTTATATATGAACATAACGAAGAAACAATTTCATTTGGCTCAGCATACATACTGCTTTCAAAAAGCTGTGACATATTGATCCAGTTATTTGATGCACAATAATATAGAAAATCAAATGCGCTTATCGAACCATCCTGCCAGTTCTTGTACATTGTATCATTTGTATAATCTCCCTGAGGAGCGATCAATTCCAGATCTCCGATCAAAAGATCATTGATAACATATTTTACATAAGCCTTTGTTTCATCTGAAAGATCATTGAGTGCAGTTTTGGTCTCTCCCGAAAATTCAGCATTTAATTCACTGGATATTTCCTGATGTCTTGAGACGTATCTGTTATATATATCTTTTTCCAGAACAGTTGCATCATCGGAAGTAAAATGATTTATATCTATTATGCTATTGTTTATTAATGCATGATATACATCATATATAGGAATATAGATCGTATCATCGTCATCATCCTTTTCAATTTCATCCTCTGTCTTTGCATCTCTGATATTCGAAACAAGTATACCTGCTATACGCTGTTCAAGTATCTTGTAGCATGCTTCTTGAAGATCAGCATCAATTGTAAGATATATATCATTGCCCTGCTGAGGCTGGACTATAGAGTCTTCATATATAGACAAAACAGTTCCAAGATTGTCGACCGCAACCTCCTCAGAGCCATCGGTTCCTTTTAATGTTGTCTCCATGTACTGTTCAATGCCTGTTTTTCCAACTACCGAAGTACTGTCATAATCATCTCTTATCTGGCTAAGTTCATCAAGCTCCTCAGATGAAGCCTTTCCGGTATACCCAACTATAGGCGACATTGACTCCGCATAATTATATACTCTTATGGAATCCTCTTCTATTGATACACCTTGAAGTTCAGACTGATTTTCCTTGATCGCTGCAACTGTAGAATCATTTATATTTGTAGCGACCGTGATCTGCATATATTTTTGATAGCTTGAAAGGCTTAGTCGATATCTGATCCTTACGATCTTAAGAACCTCATCCTTTGTAAATTCAGATGGCAGTCCATGTGAAGAAAGCTCCTCGGATGTATATGGCCTGTCTGCATTATAAATTCCAAATCTTTCAGAGCTTGCTAAAAGAGATATGATCTCATCCGGTGTAGAATTTTTTTCTGAGTCTGAAAGATCTGAAATAGTCTGCTTGCCGTAAATATCGGCCCTAAATCTGTCTCTTGATGTCCCGTCTACGTCAAAAACGTAATTATTATTCTCGTCTAAATCTATATGAAAATCGTCATATGTACTGTCACCACATGACTCAATAAGCTTTATAAGCTTGTAGATTTCTCCATTTAATGAAAGATTTTTTTCTCTTGTAGAACTATAAGAGCCGTTGTCCTCAAGTGTCACGGAGTTGGCCAATTGATTATATGCGATAAGATTGCCGTTGCAGTCGTATATATTTCCTCTTGTGCTTGCTAGCTTTCTTGTCTTGGTCGTTGTTATCGTAAAATTTTCTGCATATTCCTCGCCATGAATTATCTGAAGTTGGAAAATGCGAACTAAAAGTATAACCGCAAGAAGTCCGAATACAACTATAAGTACTCCTGTTCTGTGTGAGAAAATATTTGAAATTGTTTTTTTTATTTTAGAAGCCAAGGTGAATCGCTATCCTCCAATTCATTTGCCATCAATTTCTTATTTATAATATAGAAAAGCTTGTATAAAACCAGTGTGAAAATTATAGTATATAGAACCTCCGGCAGGATTATATGGATAAAATATGTTGAAAATTCAAATCTCTGCCTGAAAGCAAATTGAAATACATAAAATACTATATTATATGCAAATTCACTTATGGTTACAAAAAGCATAGGTGTCTTTATATCTTCATCATAGAAAACCTTATAACAGTTTCCGTTAATATAACCTATATACATATAAACAAGCGCATTAAATCCAAAAATAGTTCCATAAAAAAGATCTATGATCATACCAGATATGAATCCTACCCAAAGTCCGGTATGCTTTCCGCGCATAAGCCCCATTGAAACAGTAAGAATCAATAAAAGATTGGGCTTAACAGTACCAAGTGTGAAAAGATTCCATATGGTTGTCTGCACTAAAAAACATGCAATTATAAGAATAAAAGTAACTACTCTGCGTTTCATCTAAAATCCTCAGTACTATATTACTGCTCTGTACTCTGTTTGAGCTGTTTAATAACAAGAACCTCTCTTATATGAGCAAAATCAACTGCCGGATAAATATTTCCTGTCTTTGTAAGATGGTTGGAATCATCGCTGATATCGCTGATAGTTCCGATCAATATTCCGGGAAGATATTTATCACTAATATTTGATGTAACAATACGTTCTCCTGCTACAACATTGTCATTTGTTTTCATCTGATCGAATTCTATCTTGCCTTCATCTATCAATCTTAAATCGCCATTTACAACGCATGTATCTCCGGTTGTAACTGTCATGGCACTTACGCTGCTCGAATCATCTATTATAGAACGGACTGATGCCCAATTGGTGCCAACCTCGGTTACAAGACCCACAAGTCCTCCGGTTGCAATAACATTCATATCCTTTTCTATACCATCGTCTGTGCCCTTGTCGATTATGAAGCTTGAATACCAGTTGCCTGCATCCTTTGAAATAACATTTGCCGATATTTTTTCATATTGTGAATAAGAAGTGTCTGTTTTATAAAGTTCTCTTAGTCTTTCAAGTTCTTCTTTATCTTCTGATAATAAAAGATTTTCTTCTTTTAATTCCTGGATCTGCTTTGTAAGATCATCAACCTGATCGGAAAGCTCCTTGGAATTTTGAAAAAGCTTACCCTTATCGGCAACCCATGTACCGACTGTATTTATGCCTTTTTGAAATGGTACGATCAAATATGATACAGCCTGTCTGATTGGCGAAACAGATACAACATTTGTTGCTGTTAAGGCAAGTGCGCTTATACATATGATCGTCATTATAATAAGAAGATTTTTATTTTTCATCTTAAAATATTTTTTCTTTTTCATTTTATTTCCTCTGCATAGGAGTATATGCCAGCTTATTGGCACCTGTATATGAGATAACTTCTTTTAGTCCGTTAACTGTTGATCGTTCATAAAGCGATGACAGCTGCACAGGATATCCAAGTCCGCTGCTTATCTTCTTGGCAATCCCATGGATCCTGGAGCAGCCTCCTGTAAGATATATCCCTTCTTCTGCTGCTATTTCTCTTATCTGTGGCGGGATTCGCTGCATAAAATCCTGAAGATTGACTATTAGCTCATCTACTATTTGATCTACTGCTTTTCTGATCGTTCCTGATGTAATAAATCCGCTTCGTGGAAGACCGGATACCGTATCTATTCCTGATACAAATGCACCTTTCGAAGAATCAACTGCATCATCAAGTATCTGTATCTTTATTTTCTCAGCTTCCTTCTTACTTATGATAATATTGTTTTTTCTCCTTGCTGCTGCAGTAATTTCAAGATCAATTACATTTCCGCCTAACGGAAAAAAATTATTAAGAACAACATGAGAATCCGCTATTGATGCAAGAGTCGTACCTGAAGCACCTATATTTATAATTGTGCTGCCCTTTGCCTTTGCAATAGGCAACCCCAATGCAAGTGCGTCTAAAATAGGCTTTTCTACAAGATAAATTGAACAATTTCTTAATTTACCTCTTTTGGCTATTGATGCATATGCTCTTTTTTCAAGCTCTGTCATATCAATAGGAACCGCAAAATAAATATTGGACCTGCGCCCGATATAATGCTTTTGCTTATATAAAAGGGAATGCAGTATCGCCTCTGTAAATCTTATGTCACTTATCTTGCCTGCATTTGACGGTGTTGAGACTATTGTGTCTGATGCTTCTCTGTTCTGCATTTCGAATGCGTCGTTTCCAACGGCCAAAACATCCGAGTCATTTCTGATCGCAATAAGATTTTTTTCTATGGAGACAGAGTCATCTCTTTTGTCATATATTTTTATGGTATCTGTTCCCAGATCAATACCAAATTCCTGTTTAGAAAACATCTGCTGCATGCTCCATTATACTGTAAAAAACATTGTTTCCGATCACTATATGATCAAGCAGCTTAATACCAATAAGCTCACCTGCATTTATGATCCTTTTTGTAATATCAATATCATCCTTGCTTGGCAGCGGATCACCACTTGGATGATTATGCACCAATATGATATTTACCGAATGATATTCGAGTGCCTTGAGAAATACTTCTCTTGGTGAGATCAATGAAGAATTAACTGTTCCCTTTGATATGCATATATCTGCTATCTTTTTATTTTTTGTATCCAGCATCATACAGAATACCATTTCCTGCTCTTCATGTCTGAGCGATTCCATATAGTATGCTGCAACAGCAGATGGATTATCTGCTGAAAACCTTTTAGATGCTATTCTTTTTGAAATTCTTTTTGATATTTCACCAATACACTTTAGCTGCATAGCCTTTATCTTCCCTATGCCCGGCATTTTCTCCAATTCATTTAAACTTAAATGATATATTCCTGCTATTCCTTCGTCTAAAGGACATTTAGATATGAGTAAATTTGCCAGCTTAAGAGATGAGACATTTTTTGTTCCGCTTCTTAAGATTATAGCTAAAAGCTCTGCATCTGTAAGATATTCTGCTCCGTATAACTCGAATTTTTCGTACGGTCTTTCACTAAGCGGAAGCTCTTTCATAGTCTGATATGTTGTCAATATTTCTCCATTCTCTCTCTTTCAAATGTGTATGATAACATAAAAGACTTTTATGGTAAAGACTTCAAAAAATGAACGATTTCTTCTTCATTTCACTCGACTTATTTATTTTTATCTTTGTTAACTATGATAATTCCAACACATACAAGTCCCAATGCCAGCAGGCAATATACATTTAATGAAGATGATTCCTTTAAGAAAATAGCAGAAAAAACAACTCCGCATATTTGGTTCATAAATCCAAATACTGTAACTCTCGAAACATTGTTGTATTTTAAAAGAATTCCCCATAATGAATAGGCTACAGCAGATATGCATGCCATATATAT
>CAVLAA010000089.1:5169-8185 GCA_963660835.1 bacterium | reverse complement strand
AAGTTTGTGGTGATTTCTGTTAATTTGCACTTGACAAGAGGTCATTACATATCAGCTTGATGAAAAACATTCATATGATATATAATAAACATATTTGTACATAGGCACTAAGTGAATGACAGATTGTAGGGTTATATATCATATGAAGATTAATATTAAATCAGTGATTTTGATTGTATGCTGTGCTGTAGTTATCGGCTTATCGGTGCCGCTTTTAGGCTCGGACAGCACTGTATTTATAAAATGGTGGCTTGGTGTATTCATTCTCGGAGCAGGATTTTTTCCTCTTACGAAGCTGCTTTTTAACAGCTTTTATGATAAAGGATGGATTTTTTCCAAGGTAATAGGTATTGCACTTTCAGGCTATATTGCATTCGTACTTATTTCATGCAAATTAGCAAAATTTACATCAATTTTTGTAATTGCATGCACAGTCATTCTGATAGCTGCAGTATGGATAATTTATATTACTTTTTGGATAAAAAGAAATGACAGCTTTACGGAACTGAAGAAAAAAAGTGAGATTTCCGATCTTAATCTCATTTTAACCGAAGAACTTTTGTTTCTTGCATTTTTTCTTATGTGGACATATTTTGCCGGATGCAGGCCTGAGGCATATGGAACTGAGAAGTTTATGGATTATGGCTTCATGGCAGCAATGATGAGAGACACATCATTGCCGGCAAGGGATATATGGTACAGCAACGGAACGATAAATTATTATTACGGCGGTCAGTATTTTGCTGTATTTCTTACAAGGCTGACAGGAACTAGGATAAATGAAACGTACAATATCATGCGTACACTTGTCGCAGCCTTTGCATTTGTTCTTCCGTTCAACATGGTATGGCATCTTCTTAAGGATAAGGCAGCATCAATAAAAAATAATGCGGTTCCCTATATCGGGGGCATCATCAGCGGAGCTGCGGTAAGTCTTGCCGGAAATATGCATTATGTACTGTACAGTCTGTTTGGAAATGTTTTCAAGCTGTCCGGTTATGAGGATTATTGGTTTCCTTCATCTACAAGATATATAGGGCACAATCCGCTAAATAATGATCAATGCATCCATGAGTTTCCGTCATATTCATTTGTACTTGGAGATCTTCATGCCCATGTTGTAAATATAATGTTTGTTATCACTGTTTCCGGTATTTTATATGCATGGATAAGAAAAAAAGAAAAGGATGCAGTAAATGCTGCAATAGATGATGCTTCTTCGGTAAAGTGTACTGTCATATCAGCACTAAAGGAGCCGCATCTTTGGCTTATCGGAATTCTTCTTGGAATGTTCCAATGGACAAATTATTGGGATTTTATTATTTATCTTACGGTTGTCATCATTGCATTTATACTTATTGCACTTAGAAGAAAAGAGCATTTAAGAGCTGTAACGCTGTTAACAAGAACAGTACTTGTTACAGGACTTGCATTTGCGGCGGCACTGCCGTTTAATCTTTCTTTTGAATCTATGGCTCAGGGAATACGTTTGGCGCAAAATCACTCGGCATTTTATCAGCTTGCTGTATTGTGGGGACTGTCTGTTATATGCATTGCAGTGTTGTTTGTTTTTGTAATGATCAGATATAAGAATTTAAGGTCACAGGGTGAAAAAGGCTTTATTGCATCAATGACTCTCTCTGATATGATGTCCTTGCTTATGGGAATATGTGCAATAGGTCTTGTGCTTGTTCCGGAGGTCATATATCTAAAGGATATTTACGAAAATGGATATGCAAGAGCAAATACAATGTTTAAGCTCACATATCAGGCCTATATATTATTTGGAATGTCCATGCCGTATGCAATTATAAGGATATTTACAGCATCAAAGAAAATATTTGCAAGAATAATAGCATGTATATTGATGGTACTTTTAGTGCTTACATGCGGTTATTTTCCGAAGGCTGTTTCTGATTGGTTTGGAAATGTATTTCAGCCGGGGCAATACAGGTGTCTTGATGCAACAGCATTTCTTGAAAATTCCTTTGCACAGGATGCAGGAGCGATAAGATGGCTGAATGAAAATGTAGATGGCAATCCTGTAGTTCTTGAGGCAAACGGAGAAAGCTACAGCAAGTGGGAAAGAGTATCCGCCATGACAGGACTTCCTACTATAGCCGGATGGCATACACATGAGTGGCTTTGGAGAAATGATCTTGAGGACATAGATTTAAAGGATCAGGATGTTACAACGATATATACATCTGCGGATGCCAATCAGGTAAAGCAGCTTATAGAGGAATACGATGTAAGCTATATATTTATAGGAAGCTGTGAAAGAGAAAGCTATGGAGAAGCTTTAAATGAGGAATTACTAAACAGCCTTGGAACAGTTGTTTACAGTGATCCTAGTATTGAAGGTTCGGCATATATCATACAGATAAGCAGATAATGGAGAGAAATCAATTGGATTTATTTGATTACATGCAGGAAAAACAATTAAAGACAGATGCTCCGCTTGCAGCCAGAATGCGGCCGTCTACACTGGATGAGGTCGTAGGGCAGGAGCATATAATAGGCAGGGGACGTATGCTTTACAGGGCTATTGAAGCTGATAAGCTCAGTTCTGTCATATTTTACGGACCTGCAGGAACCGGAAAGACAACACTTGCATCCGTCATAGCAAATACGAGCAGTTCGGAGTTCGTTCAGATAAATGCAACAACATCCGGCAAAAAGGATATGGAAACTGCAGTAGAAAATGCAAAGCAGTGTCTTGCCATGTATGGAAAACGGACTATCATGTTTGTGGACGAGATACACAGGTTCAATAAGGCTCAGCAGGATTTTCTTCTGCCGTTCGTAGAAAACGGAACAATCATCCTTATAGGTGCAACAACCGAAAATCCTTATTTCGAGGTAAATGGTGCGCTGCTTTCAAGGTCGATTATTTTTGAACTTAAGCCGCTCGACAAAGAAGATATCAAAAAGCTGATAAAAAGAGCCATAAGCGATGAAAAAAAAGGCATGGGAGCATATAATGCAAAGATAGATGATGAGGCACTTGAATTTC
>CAVLAA010000089.1:0-5159 GCA_963660835.1 bacterium | reverse complement strand
GAATTTCTTGCCGATATGGCAGGCGGCGATGCGAGAAGTGCATTAAACGCTTTGGAACTCGCTGTTCTAACTACTAAGCCGGGAACGGACGGAGTGATAAATATAGATATCGAAACGGCATCAGAGTGTATACAGAAGAGGATAGTCAGATATGACAAAGACGGAGATCAGCATTATGATGTAATTTCGGCATTTATAAAAAGCATGAGAGGTTCGGATCCGGATGCTGCAGTATATTACCTTGCAAAGATGCTTTCAGCAGGAGAGGATATCAAATTTATTGCAAGAAGGATCATGGTATGTGCATCGGAGGATGTAGGAAATGCAGACCCTATGGCCATTCAGGTGGCAGCATCGGCAGCCATAGAGATTGAAAGACTTGGAATGCCGGAGGCAAGGATAGTGCTTTCGCAGGCTGCAATCTATGTTGCATGTGCACCAAAGAGCAATGCCTGTATAATGGCTATAGATAATGCGATGGCAAATGTCGCAAATGTGAAGACCACAGTGCCGTCACATTTGATGGATGCACATTACCGGGGCGCACATAAGCTTGGGCACGGAATAGGCTATAAATATGCACATGATTATCCGGAAAATTATGTTAAACAGCAGTATCTTCCTTCTGAAATAGAAGGGGAAGTGTTTTACAGTCCAAGCAATAACGGATATGAAAAAAAGATAAACGAGCATTTACAGCATTTAAAAAATAGAATAAATTAGAAAAAATTTGATCATTTACAGGGGGCAAAAATGACAACAATAGGTTTTGATAACGAAAAATATCTTAGTATGCAGTCTGAGAAGATAAAGGAAAGAATTTCGCAGTTTGGCGGAAAGCTTTATCTTGAATTTGGCGGAAAGCTTTTTGATGATTATCATGCATCAAGGGTTCTTCCCGGATTTCAGCCTGACAGTAAGCTTAGGATGCTTCTTCAGATAAAGGAAAAGGTTGAGATAGTTATGGTCATAGCTTCGGAAGCTATTGAGCAAAACAAGGTAAGAAGCGATATAGGGATCACATATGATTCGGATATCTTAAGGCTTATAGATGAATTCAGGGGAATAGGATTGTATGTCGGCAGTGTTGTCATGACTAAGTTTAAAGGTCAAAGTGCTGCTATAGCATTTAAGGAGAGACTTGAAAAGCTCGGAGTAAAGGTATATAAGCACTATCCGATCGAGGGATATCCGTCCAATATTGCAAATATCGTAAGTGACAACGGATATGGTAAAAATGATTATATTGAGACTGAAAGAGAACTGGTTGTGGTTACTGCTCCGGGACCCGGAAGCGGAAAAATGGCAACCTGTCTGTCTCAGCTTTACCATGAGTATAAGCGCGGGATAAAAGCAGGATATGCTAAGTTTGAAACCTTCCCTATCTGGAATATTCCGCTTCAGCATCCTGTAAATATAGCATATGAGGCTGCAACAGCTGATCTTGATGACGTAAATATGATCGATCCGTTCCATCTTGAGGCATATAATAAAACAACAGTAAACTATAACCGCGATATAGAAATATATCCTGTATTGGCTGCAATGCTCGAAACGATAATGGGAGAATGTCCATACAAATCACCTACAGATATGGGCGTAAATATGGCAGGAAACTGCATAATAAATAATGATGCAGTCTGCAGTGCAGCACGCCAGGAAATAATAAGGAGATATTATAAGGCTTGCTGTGATCTGAGAAAGGGAAATGCAGACGAAGGTGTTGTATACAAATTAGAGCTACTTATGAAAAAAGCAGGAACGTCTATAGAGGACAGAGGAGTTGTAAAGGCAGCACTTGAAAAAGCAGAAAAAACAGCTGAGCCGGCTGCCGCTATAGAGCTTCCTGACGGCAGGATAATCACCGGAAAAACGAGTGAGCTGTTAGGATCCTGTTCGGCAATGCTTTTAAATGCACTTAAGGCTCTTGCAGGAATACCAGATGACAAGCTTCTGATATCGCCGCAGATCATAGAGCCGATCCAGAGACTTAAAACCGGAACGCTTGGCAGCAGAAATCCAAGGCTTCATACAGATGAGGTGCTGCTTGCGTTATCTATCTGTGCAGCAAGTGATGAGGCAGCAGATAAAGCTTTAAAACAGCTTAAAGCACTTAAGGACTGCGAAGCTCATTGCACGGTTATACTTTCAAATGTTGATGAATCAATATTCAGAAAGCTTGGAATAAGGCTTACATGTGAACCGCAGTATCAGGAGTCAAAGCTGTATCATGTATAATAAGGACTAAAAGAAAAACCATTTGCTTTAGGTTAGAGCAAGTGGTTTTTTTGCGCATTATTCTATATAAAAGCCAAGGGTCATCGAGCTTTAACTTGATGATAGATAAAGTATAAAACGACAACAAAAAATTGCATAGCAAACTGAGATGCAAAATGTAAAATGAAAAAGTAAATAAGGTCTGAATAAACAAGGTTAGGCTTTGGAGGGAATAAGATGATAAAGATAGGTAATTGCCCTGATTCCTGGGGCGTATGGTTTGGCAGCAATGATAAACAGCCGGACTGGCTGACATATCTCGATGAGGTTGCAGAAGCAGGATATGTTTATACAGAAACAGGTCCTTACGGATATATGAGTCCGGATCCGGTTAAGCTTAAAGCCGAGCTTGATAAAAGAGGCTTAAAGGCGATCGCATCTACTGTTATGTATGATATCTCAGATTCAAAAAAAACAGATGAAGTTATTGGATCCTGCAGAAAAACCTGTGAGAGACTCAAGGCTATAGGTGGTATATATTTCATTATCATGGACAATATGTATACAGACCTTCTGACTGATGAGTGGGTTGCGCCTAAATATCTGGATGATGAGAGCTTCAAGAGACTCTGCGAGAATTACAGAAGGCTTGCAGCTGCAGTAAGAAGCTATGGAATAACACCGGTATTTCATCCGCATGGCGGAACTCACGTACAGACTGAGGAGCAGATCGACAAGATGATCTCACTTATACCGAAGGATGAACTTAGATTTTGCTTTGATACGGGACATCACATTTATGTTAAAGGAAACGATGTTTATTCATATACAGAGAAGATCGCAGATCAGATAGAGATGCTTCATTATAAGGATCTTGTTCCTGAAATAAAGGAAAAATGCTGGAGGGAGGATATCCAGTATGCACAGTCAACAAAGCTAAATGTATTTGCGGAAATAGGACATGGTGAGATTGACTGGAAGCGTTACGGGGAAATACTCAAAAAGATCGGATTTAACGGATATGCGATAATAGAACACGACTGCTATCCGCCTGTACCGGGCGAAAGCTTTGAGATACAGAAAAGAACAGGAAAATATCTGGAGAGCGTCGGATGCGGTGTTCTTAAGTAAAATATAACAGAAAGGGATTAGATATGAAAAAATTAAATATTGCACTTATAGGCTGCGGATGGATCGGAACAAGTCATGCACGTGCGTTGAATAATATAAAGATGTGCTATGGAACAGATGTTGTTCCGGAGCTTGAATTGGTTATAGATGTTTTTGAAGAGTCGGTAAAAAGCGTAGCAGAAAAATACGGATTTAACAGATACAGCACAAATACCGACGATGCATTCAATGACCCTTCTATAGATATCATATATATTACAACACCTAATCAGCTTCATGTTGAGCAGGTACAAAAGGCTGCAGCAGCCGGAAAGGCTATTTTCTGCGAAAAGCCGTTAGGTATGGATGGAGCAGATGCAAAAAAAGCACTCGATGCAGTAAAAAAATACAATACTACATCTATGGTTGGCTTTGTTTATACTCACAATCCGGCTGTTATCGAGGCCAAAAAGATAATCGAATCCGGAAAAATCGGTGATGTTGTGGCATTCCAGGGAAGATATGACATGGAATATTCTGCAGATCCGATGATACCGCATCGCTGGAGAGATTTTGATCCTATATCAGGAGCATTAGGAGACATAGGTGCTCATATAATCGCGCTTCAGGATTTTGTGACAGGATCTAAGATTACAGAAGTAGTCGGAAGATCAAGGATACTTTATGATAAGCGTCCTGATCCAAAGAATGAAGGAAAGTTTCTTCCAGTGACAAATGATGATATCTTCAATATGATGTATAACACAGATACCGGCATCATGGGAATGATAACAACGAGCCGTGTGGCGGCAGGTGAAAAGGTAGGCATACGCTTTGAAGTACAGTGTACAAAGGGATATGTCAGATTTGACCAGGAGCGCATGAATGAGCTTGAGGTCTATATTGAGGATGATCCTGAAATATCAGGAACGAGATGCATAAAGATGGGGCCGCAGCATGGGCAGTTCGGTGATGTATGTACGACTCAGGGTCTTTGCGCAAGCTGGGTAGACCTTATGACGATCCAGGATTACAAATTTGTGAAGGCAGTTGCTGACGGCACTAAGGTTAAGCCTGATATAGAGGCAGGATATAAAATCAATATTCTAATTGATGCACTTCTAAAATCAGAAAATGAGCATCGCTGGGTGAAGGTTTCAGAATGTGAGCTTTAATCAAAGAAAATGAAATTGGAGGATTGCCGCTTTTTATCGGCGATCCTCCATTATATTTTAACGGCAAAAATCATAAAAGTAAAAAGCAAAGCTGCGGTATGCTGCTGCCGCAGCAACTTTTGCTTAAAAGATTTCTATAGGAGGGCTATTTTATTCTAGAAATTAAGGTCGGAGTTGATTCGATTGAATTTCACTGATATAATAAGTTTCACTACATGAGTGAAAGTGGTGATATGAGTGAAATTAGACAGAGTAGGATTAGAATGTGTTGAGAATAAGTTTTTAAAACTTCCAAATATCCAGAAGTATGAGGTTGTCGGCAGGACAGAAGATGGTTTTATTGCATCTGTGGAGATGGATGATGGTTATGAGTTTCAAATAAATGCGTGCTTCTTGAACAGGGTGTTTCCATCTACAGTTATAAAATTGATTGAAAAGCACAATAAAAGTCAGGAAGTTAATATTTTGGTTGCTCCATATATTTCAGAAAGAACAGCACAAATATGTGAAGATAACGGAATGGGCTATTTTGACTATGCAGGAAACTGTTGGTTTGAGGGGCATTCTATTTATTTGTCTGAAAAAGGAAATAAGAATCCAATACCTAAAAATCAAGGGGCAGTTTTTATATTTGAAAGGAGTTCAGTAGTGTCCTCC
>CAVLAA010000088.1:4408-8229 GCA_963660835.1 bacterium | reverse complement strand
ATGTATATCTTATGCTCAATGCTGCAAAAGAATATTCTATGTTTACGGACACGATCAAGCTAAAGGAATATAAGCTGACAGTTCAAAGGGCAGATGGATCTTCAGTAGCCTATAGATTGGATTCTACGGACAAATATCTGACCGGTTTAAAACAGATTCCAAATGGAGTCTCACTATGGGGTGGAAAGACAGGTACAACACCAGAGGCTGGCTCATGCCTTTCACTTATAGCACAAAATAAAAACGGAAATATGTTTGTGGCTGTTGTAATGAATGCTGATAATAGCACAAGTCTTTATTCAGATATGACTGACTTATTATCACAAATTAACAATATTTGATGATTTTTAATGTTGATTTTACTTGTTTTTTATGAATAAATACCATATAATTGACTTAGTTATCAATTACTAATTTCACTGATGACTAAAAGGAGGACACGATTATGATTCAATTAATAACTGGCGAGAAGGGAACCGGAAAAACAAAGCTCATGTTAGATGGTGCAAATGATGCCATCAAGAGCGTTGCAGGAAATATTGTTTATATAGATAAAAGTTCAAAGCATATGTACGAATTAAGCAACAAGATTCGACTTATTGATGCATCAAAACTTCCTATTAAGAATTCGGATCAGTTTGTTGGTGCTATATGCGGAATTATCTCTCAGGATCATGACCTTCAGCAGGTTTATCTTGACAGTTTTCTGAAACTCGCAAAAATCGAAGATACTCCGGAGCTTATTGATGCTGTGATCAATGAGTTTGAAATTATCAGTGAAACATTTAATGTTGATTTTGTAATAAGCGCATCTATTGATAAAAGCGCTTTAAGCGAAAAACTTCAGGCTATTGCAAAATAATTAAAATTTGTATATTATATTTGATGATTCAATGTCAGGATTTATTTCCTGACATTGAATTTTGTTTAGTATAAAAATAATTATACTTTATAGCCTTTGCTTTTCAATTAATTAATACAGGCTATAAATCACAAAATATAGGATGGTATATGAAAAGAAAACATTTCAGAATACATCTTAATATCGGAACAATAATTTTTATTATTCTTTTTATTTATCTGTTTGCGACACTTATTTTGTATATAACAAGAAGGCATGTTGAAACGTATCAGGTTATATCAGGGCCACTTTCCGGAAATGACACCTATACAGCTCTGATCGGACGAGATGAGTCTGTTGTACAGTCATCAACTGAAGGGTATATAAACTATTTTATTAATGGTACGCAACGTGTTTCTAATTCTGAGCTTATTTGCGTTGTTGGTGATTCAAAGGATTTGACATCAATGTCAACTCTCGATGATGCAGATTATATAAAGCTTAGAGAATTGACATCTCAAACAGCCAAGAAATTTGATAATCAGAAATTCAGCGATATTTACGAACTTCAATATAGTATATCTAATATACTTTGGGATTCACAGGCAGATTCGACTGAAGCAGGAAATTACTACAACTCAACAGGTGATGGAATGGCTTCGGTTTATATCGATGGCTATGAATATTTTAACGAAGAGGATCTGACTTCCGATATGGGACAGAATTCTGATTACAAGCCACAAAAGTTAAATAATCAGGATAAGGTAAGTGTAGGAACACCTCTGTATCGTTTGATCAATTCAGAAGAGTGGAGCATATATTTTCCTATTACCGACGAGCAGACTATAAAGCTTGCCTCTATAGAAAATATAAAGGTTAAATTTCTGACTGATAACAATACAGAAACAGGTAAGCTGACTTTTTTTCAAA
Organism: bacterium; assembly: GCA_963660835.1. Classification (GTDB taxonomy): domain Bacteria; phylum Bacillota; class Clostridia; order Lachnospirales; family Lachnospiraceae; genus Alectryocaccobium. The sequence goes on along the minus strand of CAVLAA010000088.1, from coordinate 6,458 downwards.
ACGGAACACAACGATTCGGAAAGATCACATTTACAAGCGGAATGTATCGATATATCAATGAACGCTTTGTAGATGTTGAAATAGTAAGCAATATGCAGACAGGACTGAAGATACCTACGTCATCTGTTGTGACAAAGAAATTTTATACTATACCGGCAGAATATTTAACAAGCAGCGGAGATGACAATGACGTTGGATTTCTAAAAGAAACGACTGACGATTCCGGAAATACATCAACTGTATTTGTTTCAGCTACACTCTATGCAAGTACAAAGGATGATTCCGGAAATGATGAATTGTATTATATAGATATGGATACTTTCAGCGATGGAGATGTTCTGGTCAAATCGGATTCGTCAGATAGATACACAGTAGACGAAACAGCAGAACTTGAAGGTGTATATTGTGTCAATAGAGGATATAGTGTATTTAGAAAGATATCTGTAATTGATAAAAATTCAGAATTCTGTATAGTAGAAGAAGGCACCAGCTATGGCCTGTCATTGTATGACTATATAGTTAAGGATGGCAGCAGTGTTAATGAAAACGATATAGTAAACTAAAGGATGATAATATGCTTAAAGAAAATTATTATGAGGTAAAGGAAAATATCCTAAAGGCATGTAAAAATGCCAATAGGGATCCAAAGGATGTTACGTTAATAGCAGTCAGCAAAACAAAGCCGGTAGAATGCATCGAAGAAATATATAATCTTGGGCAGCGTGAGTTTGGCGAAAATAAGGTTCAAGAGTTAACAGGTAAGATAGAAGAAATGCCTGATGACATCAAATGGCATCTTATCGGACACCTTCAGAATAATAAAGTAAAGTATATAATCGGAAAAACCGAGCTTATACATTCTGTTGACTCTGAAAAGCTCGCACTTACTATCAGCAAGGAAGCGCAAAAGCACAATGTAACTGCAGATATACTGATCGAAGTAAATGTTGCAGAGGAAGAAAGCAAATTCGGAATTAAGACATATGAAGTTCTTGAGCTTACAGAAAAAATAGCAAAACTTCCCGGAATTCATGTATGTGGTCTCATGACAATTGCACCTTTTGTGGAAGATCCGGAGGAAAATAGAGGGATTTTTAGAAAATTAAAGGAATTAAGTGTTGACATTGCAAATAAAAGTATTGATAATGTCTCTATGAGTGTGCTCAGTATGGGAATGACAAACGATTACATGATAGCAATAGAAGAAGGGGCTACGCATGTTCGTGTTGGAACAGCTATTTTCGGTGAGCGCCAATATAATAAAGGGGTGAATTAATAATGGGCGTATTTGATAAGTTTGCAAACGCATTTCGCATCAATGATGAAGAAGATTACGATGATGATGACTTCTATGATGAAGATGATATAGAAGATGATGAGGCAGATGAAAAACCTAAAAAAGGATTCTTTAAACGAATCTTAGGTGGCCGTCATTCTGATGAGGATGAATTTTATGATGATTACGATGAAGAGGACGAGCTGGATATAAAGAAACCTGTTACAAAAGTCGATAGCATTTCAAAAACAACAAAGGTTTCAACATCATCAAAGGTTACGCCTTTACGCAAAAAGAATGGTAAAAGTATGGAAGTACGTGTGATCAAGCCTACCAATATGGAGGAAGCAAGAGAAATCGTTGATACACTTATTGCATGTTGTACAGTTGTATTGAATCTTGAAGGACTTGATGTAGAAGTTGCACAGAGAGTTATAGACTTTTCATCAGGCGCATGTTATGCATTGGATGGTCAGCTTCAGAAGGTGTCAAGCTATATATTTATCCTTACACCTAATGGTGTTGCTATTACAGGAGATATTACAGACATCTTAAACTCTTCGATACCATCGATGAGAAACAATCTTTAATATATGAATCTAAAAGAGCATCGGGATTCTGATGCTCTTTGTATTAGTATTTAGAGTTTTCTTTTATGGAGATATTATAAATGGATATGGACAAAAGGATTAATTCTATCAGCAATTCAAAAGCAGGAATAATGATAACTGTATTTATATGCGCTTTGCTTGTTTTGGATAGGGTTACAAAATT
>CAVLAA010000088.1:0-4398 GCA_963660835.1 bacterium | reverse complement strand
GATTTGTCTAATGGGAACAGACGGTATTTCTATTATAAAAAATGTTTTGAAATTGCAATATCTTGAAAATAGAGGTGCAGCATTTGGAATGCTTCAAAATAAACAGGTTTTTTTCTGGATTCTTACTGTTGCGGTTGCGATTTTTTTAATTTGGTTCTTTATAAGGGTTCCCAAAAATAAATATTACAGGCCTATAATATTTACAGTTGCAATTCTATTTTCAGGTGCAATAGGAAACTTTATAGACAGAATAGTAAATAAGTATGTAATTGATTTTATTTATTTCGAAATAATTGATTTTCCGATATTCAATGTAGCGGATATTTATGTTACTATATCGGTTATTTTACTGCTTATCCTGATCATATTTCATTATAAAGAAGGTGATTTCTTCTTTATAAGCAATAAAAAAGAAAATAAAACCAATGAATAAAGTTATTTTAAATGCAGCAGATGAAGATGCCGGTAAAAGAGTTGATTTATTTATTTCTGAGAAGATAAATGACAGATCTAGATCATATATTCAAAAGCTGTTGAAAAATGAAGCTGTAATTGTTAATGATAAAATTATCAAAGCAAATTATAAGCTGAAAGCCGGAGATGAAATCCAGATTGAAATCCCAAAGGATCAGGAACTTTTGGTTGAGGCTGAGGACATACCTCTTGATATAATATATGAGGACGAGGATCTTCTTATCATAAACAAGCCCAAGGATATGGTCGTTCATCCTGCTGCAGGCCATTATAGCGGAACTCTTGTAAATGCTATAATGTTTCACTGCAAGGATAATTTGTCAGGAATAAATGGTGTTCTCAGACCCGGAATTGTCCACCGGATAGATAAGGATACAACCGGAGCGCTTGTTGTTTGTAAAAATGATAAAGCTCACAGAGCATTAGCTTCACAGCTTGAGGTTCACAGTATATCAAGAAAATATCTGGCGATAGTTTATGGTAAATTCAAAGAAACAGAATTCAGAATAGAAACTACAATAGGACGTCATCCTGTTGACAGAAAGAAAATGGCTCCTAATGTAAAAAACGGAAAAAATGCTATAACAGATGTCAAAGTATTGAAAGAGCTTAAGGGATATTCGCTTATCGAATGTACACTTCATACAGGAAGAACGCATCAGATAAGAGTGCATTTGTCGCATATAGGACATCCTCTTTTAGGAGATGAAGTATATGGACCAAAACGATGTACGGTTAAAGGCCTTACAGGGCAGTGCCTTCATGCATGGCTGATAGGCTTTATACATCCTTCATCAGGCAAATATGTAGAGTTTTATGCACCGATTCCGGAATATATGCAGGAACTCTTGAAAAAGCTTGCTTAACTTGCTTTAAATATCATGTTTTGCTATAATTTAATTACTTGAAAAGGAGGTACAGCATATGAATACTATAATAACAATCGGTCGTGAGTTCGGTACCGGAGGTCATCAGATTGGAGTCGAGCTTGCTAAGGAACTTGGTATTCCATGCTATGATAAGGAACTTTTGGAGCAGGCTGCCAAGGATAGCGGTTTATGCAAGGATCTTTTCATATCTCAGGACGAAAAGCCTACAGGAAGTTTTCTGTTTTCTTTGGTAATGGATACATATTCAACAAACAGATATTCCTCAAATCTTTTTTCGGATATGCCGCTTAATCAAAAGATATTTTTGGCTCAGTTTGAAACTATAAAAAATATAGCTGACAAAGGACCGTGTGTAATAATCGGACGATGTGCAGATTATGCTCTTGAATTTAATAAAAACCTGTTATCTGTATTTTTACATGCAAATATAGAAACAAGAATAAGAAGAGTATCTGCTCTATATGATGTAACTGCAGCAAAAGCCAGAGAAAAGATTACCAAAATAGATAAAAGCCGTGCAAGCTACTATAATTATTATACAAATAAAAAATGGGGCAGCAGCGAAAGCTATAATCTGAATATTGATACAGCTCTTTACGGAATAAACGGGTCTGTTGAGCTTATAAAGAAAGCAATTGAGATTAAAGAGCAGGGTGATATTCATAACATATATGAAGAACCAATGTACAGCTCAATAAATATCTAACTAAGAAGGTGTTTTATGCCATTTTATTATTACTATGATCCTACATATATTCTTGTAATATTAGGATTTATAATATGCTTGATATTTTCCGGCATTATGAAATCAACATTTTCAAAATACTCGAAAATCCGATCTTATTCCGGATATAACGGAAGAATGACTGCGGAGAGGATTTTAAGAGAAAATGGTATATATAATGTTAGCATAGGAACAATTTCAGGATCATTAACTGATCATTATAATCCGTCGGCAAAGATTTTACGATTGTCTGACAGCGTATATGATAATTATTCCATAGCTGCAATAGGAGTTGCAGCACATGAATGTGGGCATGCTATTCAGGATAACAAAGGATATCTGCCGCTTGTTATAAGAAGTGCGATCGTGCCTGTTGTCAACGTTTGTTCACACCTTGCCTGGGTATTTATAATAATAGGTTTAGTATTTACAGGAAGTGCACATGCAGCAAGCAGGTATGGAGCAACAACTGCATCATCTATAATACTGAATATTGGTATCATTTTATTTTCAGCAACTGTTATTTTTCAGTTTATAACTTTGCCTGTAGAAATAAATGCATCAAGAAGAGGATTGGCTATACTTAAAAACACAGGAATCCTTAATCAGGAGGAATTAAACGGAGCAGGGAAGGTGCTTACAGCTGCAGCATTTACATACATTGCTTCAACTATAAGTGCAATATTATCACTTATAAGAATAATTTTAATAGCAAATCAACGAAAAAAATAATAAAAAATGGCACAGCCAATGGAGTTTAAAATCCGTAGGCTGTGCCTTGTTTATTGCATATAAAATTCAATCAAGAGAAGCTTCCCAGCCACCTATTCCGATAGATGCAGGACCGGAGTGGCATGTGATGACAAGACCGCATGGATTGATCTCAAATTGCTTAACCTTAAGCTTTTCTAATGTTTCGCGGATGCGCTGCTTTGCAGCCTCAGAAAGGCCTTCTGTTGCAACTATAAAAATGGATTCTTTGGAAATATTGTGTTCATTGATGAATTCTTCAATAAACTTAGGAATAAGCTTTTCGGTAGATCCCAAATACTTTTTTGTTGCAACAAGCTTTCCGTCTATAAGCTCAATAAGAGGTTTGATACGCAAAAGCATTGCGCCAAGGAAGGCTGCATTTGATAATCTTCCGCCTGCTTTAAGGAAATTCAGATTGCCCGGAAGAAATGAAAAATGAACCTTAGGAGCTATATTTGAAATTTCATGAGCAAGCTTTTCATAGGATTTCTTTGAGCCATCAAGTGTAGGCTCTGCTTTCCTTATCATTTCAGCAGCTCTAACGACAAATGCTGTTGCACCGCCTGTTACATTTTTTGTATCTATAAGATATATATCTTCATAATCTTCAGATGCGATTTTTGCATTTTGGTATGAACATGTTGTAACAGCAGAGTAGGCTAAGTGGAAGATAGGACTATCCGGATATTTCTCACGTATTTTATCAAATACAGTAATAAAATCATATACATTTGCTGCTGCAGTTGTAGGAACCTTGGATGTTTTATCGAAATAATCATAAACACGCTGAACGGGAATACTGCCATCATCATAGGTTTCATTATCCATAGTTATATGCATTGGTACTACATAAATATCATATTTATCAACTAAATGCTTCGGTACATCATTTCCGCTTTCTGTTGTAATAATTATCTTTTTCATAAATCTCCTCTTTTTGTGTGTGAATTTTTTTAACACATATATATGTACAATGTTATCATGTTGATGATAAGTAGTAAATTAAATTGGAAATTATTTATAAATTTTTAATAATAAGATGATACCGGGAGCAAAAGATGTTAAGTTTAAATACTATAGTATTTTGTATCGGGTATGCTATAATTAACCTGAATATTTAGAACAAGCATTGCGAAAACGGGTTTGAAATGCTTTGAATAATACTGTAAATAATTTAGAATGAGAGGATTATATTTTGAGCTACGCAGACAATCTTTTTATTAATATGTGTAACGATATAATAAATACCGGGACAAGTACAGAGGGTGAGAAGGTTCGTCCAAAATGGCCTGATGGTACATCAGCTTATACAATAAAAAAATTCGGTGTAATAAACAGATATGATTTAAGCAAGGAATTTCCGGCTATTACACTAAGGAGAACAGCTATCAAATCAGCATTTGATGAAATATTGTGGATATGGCAGAAAAAATCAAACAATATCAATGATCTGAACAGCCACATATGGGATGAATGGGCAGATGAAAATGGTTCTATCGGTAAGGCATATGGATATCAAATGGGAGTAAAACATAAATACAGGGAGGGAGATATGGA
>CAVLAA010000087.1:4021-8318 GCA_963660835.1 bacterium | reverse complement strand
GCTCTACAATATGCCCGTTCCCGTCTGTATGATATCCTTCAGGAGTTTCTCCGTTTTTGATAAGTTTACCTTCACTATCATAATAATAGTAATTTCCATCTCCCGAATCATACCATCCGCACTGTCGATATCCATTACCATCAAATTTATATTGGTAATCTCCGATTACCATATCTACATTGCTTGGATATGTACCGTCTGCAGAAAGATATCTTGTTCCTCCGAATTCATCTGTCGACCAATCTCCCGTCTGTCGAACTTCCATTTGTGCAACATTGCTTGTGATCATATTATAACTGTCACCGTGATTATTTGTTACGACAACAAAATAATATTTTGTACCTGTTTCCGAAGAGTCCGGTGCATACAATGCATCGGTGGCTCCTTCAATAACGCTTCCGCCACTGTTTGAATTAATATTATTGACATACCATTGATATGTCAATTCGCCTCCATCAGGAGATATGGCTGTTCCATCAAGATAAAAAGCAGTGCCCTGAGATATCACTGTATAGGATACCAATGAATTATTAAATTGTGGCTGTGCAAGATTTCTGTCAACCTGCTTAACATCAACTATTTCGGTCGTTGATTCGGAACTTACTGAGGAAGTACTCACATCACCTGTTATGCTGTCAACAACACCGCATGCTGAAAAGGATGCTGTTATCAATGCAGATACTGCCACGCAGCATAAAATTTTTATTTTTTTCATACAATACCTCTTTTGCTTTATTTTTCGCTGCCAAGAACCTCTCGATTCTTATATAAATAATCAATAAGCGATATAATTGTAAGTATAAGAGCAACATATATAAGTATCTGTTCGAGTATCCAAAACCAGAAAAAGTGAAGATCCCATACAAGACATATTATCATTGCCATCTGACAAACAGTCTTTGATTTTCCCCACATGCTTGCAGCAATTACAATGCCGTTGTCGGCTGCAACAAGCCTGAATCCTGAAATAATAAATTCTCTTGAAATAATAATTATGACTACCCATGCCGGAAGTTGGTTTGTTTCAATAAGGCATATCATAGCTGCACATACAAGAAGCTTGTCTGCAAGCGGATCCATAAATTTTCCAAAATCTGTTACAAGATTATATTTTCTGGCAATATAGCCATCTGCAGTATCTGTAAGGCTTGCTGCTATAAACAAAATAAGTGCAATAATTCGTCCGCATGATAATGGTATCATCATAAAAATTACAAAAAAAGGTACCATGACCATTCGCAACAGTGTTAATTTATTCGGCAAATTCATACATTTCTCCTATTAAGTCATATTCCGACGAATCAGTTATATTGCAATTGACAAAAACACCGGAATCAAGATTTCTGTATGCATTAAAAAATATATATCCATCTATATTAGGAGCATCGGCATAACTTCTTCCTATGTAAACATTTTCGTCCGGAATATATCCTTCAACAAATACCTCTACACTTTTTCCAATGCACCTGCTATTCTTTTTGCTTGAGATATCCTGCTGCAAAAGCATTATCTCTTCTTTTCGCTTTTCCTTGATTGACTCTTCAATCTGACCCGGCATTACTGCTGCCGGTGTGCCATCCTGTTTAGAGTAAGTAAATACACCAAGCCTGTCAAATTTCATTTCGGATACAAAATTTTTAAGCTCCTCGTGCTGCTTCTCATTTTCTCCCGGAAATCCTGTAATAAGAGTTGTTCTTAAAACAATATCCGGAATTTCTCTTCGAAGCTCTGATATAATATTTATTATATCCTTTTTATCTGTTTTTCTGCCCATTTTTCGTAATATTTCATCATTACAATGCTGAATAGGCATATCAAGATAATTACATATTTTTTTATTGTTTTTTATGGTTTGTATCAGCTCAGGATATATTTCTTCAGGATATGTATAAAGAAGCCTTATCCAATGAAGATCCTCTATTTCACATAATTTTTCAAGCAATATATGCAGACTCTTTTTACCATAAATGTCAACGCCATATAAAGTAGTTTCCTGTGCAACAATATTAAGTTCTACAACACCATTCTCAACAAGAGTCCTAGCTTCTTTAACAAGCTGCTCCATAGGCACACTTCTGTATCTTCCTCGGAGACTCGGTATTACACAATATGTGCAATGTTTGTCACAGCCTTCTGCTATTTTTAGATATTCAAAGTGTCCTCCTGTAGTCATTATTCGCTTACCGTCATTCTTAGGAAGACCCTCAAGATCATTTCTGACTACAATTCTTTCTTTGTTGTCTATTACTCTGTCTATAACATTTGGAAGCTTATCATAGCTATTTGTTCCGATTACGGCATCTACTTCCGAAAGCTCATCTAATATATCATCTCCATACTGCTGTGCAAGACATCCGGCTATTATAAGTGCCTTAAGATTTCCATCTTCTTTATGCTTTGCCATTTCGAGTATATTATTAACGCTTTCATCCTGTGCATCGTGTATAAATGAACATGTATTTATAACTATGACGTCTGCTGCTTTTTCATCATCTGTTATTTCATAACCTGAACCTGCAAGACTTCCAATCATGTATTCTGTATCGACCAGATTCTTATCACATCCGAGCGAAATAAACAATATTTTTCTCATCCGATCAAGTCCGTTTCGGTTTCATCTGTATTTTCTTTTTCTTCTGCTTCATCAGAAATAATATTTACTTCTCCCTGGTAAAGCTCATCTACAGCTATAGAAAGACATTTTTCGCTTTCCGGTACCTTTACTCTTGGTTCAGCGCCGTCAATAAGCTGTCTCGCTCTTTTGCTTGTTGCAAGAACAATTGAATAACGGCTTGTTATTATCGGTGCATCTTCTGAATCGTTTCTGCTGTTTATTTTGTCCATTAATTCATAATATGACGGATGTATCATTTTATTCCTCCATTTATCTCTTCAGATAATTTATTAATAAAACATTTTTTGTTTTTTACTTTAGTACGCTCTGCTTCAACTATATTGTTGATAAGATCTACACTTTTTTCTATATCTTCATTTACTATAAGATAGTCATACTCTGAGATGGATTTTATTTCTCTCTTGATCTGTTCCATACGTTCAGCAATTTTTTCTTTGCTCTCAGTCCCTCTGCTGTTTAATCTGTTTTCTATTTCCTTTACAGAAGGAGCAACAACAAAGATCATAACTGTATCCGGGTTTGCTTTTTTTACCTTTAAAGCTCCCTGAACTTCTATCTCCAGCAAAACATTTTTTCCATCTGCCTGCATTTCTTCGACATACTTTTTCGGAGTGCCATAATAATGTCCGACATATCCTGCATACTCAAGCAGTTCACCGTTTTTTATCATAGCATTGAATTCACCTTCTGTCTTAAAGAAATACTCTTTACCTTCTCTCTCCCCATCTCTGGGATCTCTTGTAGTAGCTGATATCGATAATGCATATCCAGGATATTTTTCTAAAAGCCTTTTCATTATTGTACCTTTTCCGGCACCTGAAAATCCTGATACTGCTATAAGAACTCCCTCACTCATCTTGCTCTTCAATCTCCTCCCTGTCAAATACAGTGTTTTGGAAACGTTTACCTATTGTTTCCGGCTGAAGTGCCGATAAAAGTATATGTCCTTCATCTAGGATAACTACTGATTTTGTCTTTCTTCCCTGCGTTGCATCTATTATCCTGCTGTCACTTTTTGCCTTTAAAACCATTCTTTTAATTGGTGCAGCATCCGGTCTGACTACTGCAAGAACCCGTTCTGTATTGATAAGGTTTCCAAAGCCTATATTAACTATCATAAGAACTCCTAATTTAACAAATAATACAAATCATTTAATACTTTGTCAATTTTAAAGAGATATCACTCGATATTCTGGATCTGTTCCCTGATCTTCTCTATAGTCGTTTTTAATGATATACCTATTTCGGATGTTCTAAGGTCATTAGCCTTTGAAAGTATCGTATTTGCTTCTCTATTCATTTCCTGAGCCATAAAATCAAGTCTTCTGCCTGCCTCTCCGCCATCAGCAAGAACCTGTTTCATAGTCAGAACATGATTTCTTAATCTTACGATCTCTTCATCTGTACATAATCTGTCTGCAAATACAACTACCTCTGCAGCTATTCTGCTTTCATCGATCTGGGCATTACCTATGATCTCTGCGATTTTTGAGCGAAGCTTTTCCTCATATTCAGCAATTATCTGAGGATATCTTTTCTCAACCATATCTATATTTTCAAGCATTGTATCAAGCTTCAGATAAAGATCCTCTTTTAATGCTTCACCTTCTTTCGTTCTTGCTGCATCAAAATTCTCTCCTGCCTTTTCAAGAACATTCTTCA
>CAVLAA010000087.1:0-4011 GCA_963660835.1 bacterium | reverse complement strand
GTCATAACCTCCGGAAATCTGGCTAATGAAGATGCTGTGATCGGCTGATCATTTCTAAGACTGAAGTCTGTTTCCATTTCTTTAAAATAATCAAGATATGCCTTTGCTAGTTCTTTATTGTATTTTAGTCCCAGTGCTTTATTATGAGAGTCCTCATATGAAATAGAAACATCAACCTTGCCTCTTATCATATGCTTTTTAAGTGTTGCCCTGATATCCGCCTCAAGACTGTTAAATCTTCTCGGCATTCTTATGTTCAGATCCAAATATCTATGGTTAACCGACTTGATTTCAACTAAAATTTTTTTGCCGTTTTCGGAGATCTCATATCTTCCGAAACCTGTCATGCTTTTTAACATCAGTAATTTTCCTCACGCTTTATTAATTCAATGTTATATAATAACATTTCTGATGCAAGGTGTCAAAAAAGTCATATAATTAGTTATGATAGATTTTGCATTTATTCTGCTTTCGCGATACAATGACAGAGACTTTAGAGATATGGAGAATATAACAGAATGGCACTTGACGGAATAACTGTCTCATGTTTAAAAAAAGAACTTCAGGATTCACTTCTTGGAGGATATATAATGAAAATTGCTCAGCCTGAAAAGGATGAGCTTCTTATAACAATAAAAAACAATGGAACTCAATACAGATTGTCTGCTTCAGCTAATCCCTCTCTTCCGCTTTTATATATAACCGATAAAAATAAACAAAGTCCGATAACAGCTCCGGGATTTTGTATGCTTCTTCGCAAACATATAGGAAGCGGACATATAACATGTATTGAGCAGCCTTCTCTTGAGCGTGTGATCATATTTACAATTGAGCATCGCAATGAATTAGGAGATCCATGCAAAAAGAAGCTTATAATAGAACTTATGGGCAAGCACAGCAATATTATATTTACAGATGAAAATAATATTATCCTCGATTCGATCAGAAGGATTTCTGCCAATATAAGCTCAGTAAGAGAGGTTCTTCCCGGAAGATCTTATTTTATTCCTCAAACTCAGGAAAAATGTAATCCTCTTACTATAACTAAAGATGATTTTATTGATACCGTTTTTTCAAAATCGACAAACTTATCAAAAGCATTATATACATCTTTTATAGGTTTCTCTCCGCTCACCGGCGAAGAAATCTGTCAAAGATCCGGTGTAGCGAGCGAACTTTTTGCTCCCGAATGCAGCACAACAATAAAAGAACATATTTATCATACATTTTCCAGACTTATAGAGGAAATAAAGCTTTGCAGCTATAAGCCTTCTATTTATTATGAAAATAACAGACCTATAGATTTTTCTGTTCTTGAGTCCACTGTATATGTTTCAAATACTTCTCAGGATTTTTCATCCGTTTCTGAGCTTTTGAACGCATATTATTCACAAAAAAATGTTACTACAAGGATCAGGCAAAAATCCACTGATTTACGAAAGCTTGTCAGTACTTTTCTTGAGCGCAATGTTAAAAAGCTTCAGATCCAGCAAAAACAGCTCAAGGATACAGAAAAAAAAGATAAATTCAGGATTTATGGTGAATTGTTAAATACATACGGATATGAAGCAAATGAAGGCGATAAAAGTCTCAACGCTGTCAATTATTATACCGGTGAAAGCATAACTATACCTCTTGACCCTACTATGTCTGCTACAGATAATGCAAAAAAATATTTTGAAAAATATAACAAATTAAAACGAACATTTGAAGCAGTCTCCATGCAGATCAAAGAAACATCTGAAGATATCGAGCATCTTGAAAGTATTCAAAATGCATTGGATATTGCAGCAGACGAGGCAGACCTTATGCAGATAAATGATGAGCTTCGCTTATGCGGCTACATAAAAAAGCACTCCGGCAAAAAACAGGCCAGGCAGAGCAAGGCTATGCCAATGCATTTTATCTCTTCTGACGGCTTTGATATATATGTAGGAAAAAACAACTATCAAAACGATGAACTGACCTTTTCATCACCTATGAACAAAGACTGGTGGTTCCATTCCAAAGGAATTCCCGGATCTCATGTTGTCGTAAGATCAAAGCAAAATGAACTGCCTGACAGAACATATGAAGAAGCAGCCAGACTCGCAGCATATTTTTCAAAAGGCCGTACAGGCTCAAAGGTAGAAATAGACTATACATTAAGAAAAAATATCAAGAAGCCTAACAAATCAAAGCCCGGTTTTGTTGTTTATTATACAAATTATTCTATGATGGCATCACCTGATATTTCAGGAATTAAAAAGATTGATTGATACGTTTTTTTTACAGTGTTATAATATGTTGAAATTTTTTAATTAAAAGGAATACGAATGAGTTCAAGAAAAAAAGAAAATACAAATGTAATCATACGTCGTCCTATGGATGGATATTCGCCAGATCCTAATATAGGCTTAACCACTCCGCAGGCTCGAGAATATCATGCAAATGGCTGGGATAATCGCACAGGTGAAGCCTCTTTCAAATCTACAAAGGATATCATAAAAGGTAATACTCTTACTTATTTTAATATGATATTTGTAGTTTTTGCAGTCCTGCTTATAATTGTAGGTTCTTTTAGAGATCTGACTTTTATGGTCGTCATAATAGCGAATGCCCTTATAGGAATCGTGCAGGAGCTTAATGCCAAAGCAACTCTTGAAAAACTCAACATGCTGAACGCACCTAGAACAAAGGTCCTAAGAGACGGCAAGATTCGCTCTGTTCCTGCTGAAAAGCTTGTATTGGACGATATTGTTATATTCGAACCCGGAAACCAGATAAGTGCCGATGCAGTAGTTGTAGAAAATGAAGTCTCGGTAAATGAATCTCTTCTTACAGGAGAATCTGATGAGATTATCAAGCGTCCCGGCGATCCTCTTATGTCAGGAAGCTTTATAGTTTCTGGCACATGTAAAGCCAGACTTGAGCGTGTAGGTCAGGATTCATATATTTCAAAGCTGACTCTTGAAGCTAAAGCTTCAAAAGATGGTGAACAATCAGAGATGATACGTTCAATAAATAAGCTTATCAAGATCATAGGCATCATGATCATACCTATAGGCATAATTTTATTCATACAGCAATACATCTACTCCGGCGCACCGGCCAAGGACAGTGTACAGTCAATGGTTGCCGCAGTGATCGGAATGGTACCTGAAGGTATGTATCTTCTTGTAAGCATTACACTTGCAGTAAGCACAATAAGGCTCGGTGCAAAAAAAGTTCTTGTTCATGACATGCGCTGTATTGAAACTCTTGCAAGAGTAAATGTGCTTTGTGTTGATAAAACAGGAACGATTACAGAAAATACAATGGCTGTTCAGGATGTCATTCCTCTTGATAAATACAAGGAAGAGATTCATGGCTCTCTTGACGAACTTCTTAGCAATTTTGCATTTGCAATGTCTAAGGATAACGTTACAATGGCTGCATTAAAAAAAGCATTTACACAAGGATCGGGACTACGGGCAGAAAAGGTTCTTCCTTTTTCATCAGCATATAAATACAGTGCAGCTCAATTCGGGCAAACTCCATATGTTCTTGGAGCTCCTGAATTTGTATTGAGAAATAACTATTCTAAATACAGCGAACAAATAGAACAATACTCAACAAAGGGATACCGTGTTCTTGTATATGGAATTTATGAGGGCGAATTGACTGGCAAAGCTCTTTCGGGACAGGTTATCCCGCTATGCCTTATACTTCTTTCAAATCCTATCCGTAAGGATGCGAAGGAAACCTTCGAATTTTTTGCAGCTCAGGGTGTTAAGATTAAAGTTATATCAGGAGACAATCCTGTTACTGTTTCTCATATTGCTCTTGAAGCCGGTGTTGAAGGTGCACAAAACTATATTGATGCCAGCAAGCTTACAACTTATGAAGCTCTTAAAACAGCTGTAAACAAATACTCTGTATTCGGACGTGTAACACCGGAACAAAAGCGGATGTTTGTCCGTGCTTTAAAAGAAACCGGACATACAGTAGCTATGACAGGTGATGGAGTAAATGATGTCCTTGCTCTTAAGG
>CAVLAA010000086.1:5882-8537 GCA_963660835.1 bacterium | reverse complement strand
CATATATATATATATGCTATGCCCAAAAAAAGGAGAACTGCATATATTAAAATTGATACGATGTCTATGTTATTTCCTAATACATTTAAAACAAAACTTAAACACAAACTAAAAATTGCTATTATTAAAAGCATTTTATGATAACCGGATATTTTTTTCATGATGCATGTCCTCCTCTTTTATTTACCTAGATTATATCATCAAATATCTAAAAGAGATACCACTTTTTTTGGTTCTTCAAATAATGCTTTTTTCATGTTTATATTGTGCATCTTCTTGAACTGCTCAAAGAGGTCGCACCACTTACCGAAGTACATTGATGCGACCTCTCTTTCTGTATAGCCTATCTGCATACCAATAAAAACTATCCACGCAAAATCTAAAGTTAATTCTTTTTCTTCGTCTGACTCTGCGCGGTCTGTGGGTTTTTTCTTGCAAAGCATCCCACATATTCACTATGCATTATTTCAGATAGTTCAAGAGGTGTGATGTCGATCATGCGCATAAGCTCATTTCTTGAAAGCTCATTTTCAAGCCCCTCTATTTCCATCCCCTCACAGATGCACCAATATGTTAAGTCAATGAGTGCTGAGATTTCCGGATATTCAAAGTGACCTATTATAAGTCCCTCTTCATTTCTTTTAAGATTTCCTTCTTCGTCCTTATCCGGAACAAATTTTCTTATCTTATCTTCAAACTTTGCAAGGTCTCCGTATTTTTCCTGTACCTTCTCAAGTACAAGCATATCACACTTTATCGGGTATTCATTACCCGATAAAGCTATTGTGTTTGGTTTTTCGAACATTGATTATCTCCAATTATGCTGTCTGTCCAAATTTTGTATTGATCCATTTTTTAGCTTCTGACTCTGATTCAAAAGACTGAACATATTTCCAGTTTCCATCATCATCAGCTGAAGCCTTTCCGGAAATTGACGGCGTTTTAAATGTTACCGAATCGCCCTTTGTTTCAAATGAATCTGTAGGATCTGCAAATTTTACTTTCGGCATAAACATTGCATCATATGTTCTTACATCATCAACGATGTTTGGAGCAATGACACCAAAGCCAACATATCCATTCTGATCATCCTTGTTGAAGGTCACTGCAGAATCTGCAACCGTATGGCCAAACAAGGTTTCATATGCTGCAATCGGTATTGTTGATGTTCCAAGTGTCACGTCTGCATCCGAAAACTCTTTTACATATTCTGCTTTTCCATCGTCTGCATAAAGTGAAGCTTCTGCAAAGTTAGGTGTTATTTCTACTGATACAGCTTTTCCAAGTGCTGCAGGTGTTTCATATGTATTTGCAGCTTTTCTTTTTCCGATTATAGGATTTCTAAGTCCAATATATGCCATTTTGATACTCCTTCCGCGCTGATCAGCGCCGTTAAATGATATTAGAGTGCATCTTCTTCGATTGTGTCGCACTCATAAATTATATGTCTCCATTTATTATCTTCTATCAATATCGTGATCTGTGGGAATGTAAAGCCCTGTTCAAATATTGATTTTCTGACTTGATTCTTTAAGGCTATAAAGTTCTTCTTAACAGGCAGGAACAAATGAACCTGTACAGATACAACGACAGCTCCGGGCGCATCATCTGCGTAATCAGCACCATAATCATCCGCGTAGTTGTATGTAAACCACCCTGTTGATGATGTTCCGGTATAGAGGTCCGGTGCATACGGCAGGTCAAAATCTTTTATAGCATTTACTATTTTTTCAAATGTTGTCACTCAGCTCCAACCTCCCTGTTGAATACCTCTTGCATTTTTTCGCAAACCTCTTCTTCAGATTCTCTTGTTGCAGGAGTAAGAATAGGAGTTGCATTCTGTTTATATGTTCCATACTCCATATAAACCATCTTTTCCATGTTTCTTACTCCTTTTTTGTCCGTCCCTGTAGGTCTTACGCATATTGAATAGCCGTCCTTGGTCGCTTTTGCCTTCGTTGTCTTGATAGAAGCTGCCATGCTTCCGGTACGGTTATGAAGCTCCGTTCGTTTTTTGATATTAGCTTCCAGTATAGAAGCTGATTCCTCTAACATTTTCGGGGCAATCTCGTCAATTTCTATTGATGTAAGCTCACTTATTAAGCTATCAAGCCCATCCATTTCAAAGCTTGCCATGCTCTCTCCTCTGGCCTATAAGCTGTATCACATTTGATTTATCAGCTCCATAGGTCCTTTGTATATCGTACATTATGCCGGTGCTCTCATCTATGAAGAAAGAAGCACCGTTATAGCAGCCCTTCATGATCTCAACAATCACATCAGCGCTATAGCCACCCTGGCTCGCAAGTGTTTCATCTGATCTCGTTGCATCTTTTATGTTTGCCTGTATGTTCCGGATATATGTAACTTCTTCTGTTTCGAAGCCGTCTGCATCCTGATTAGTTTCCTTGCTCTTTGGTAATGATATCGAACTATTCCACATCCTCATCACCTTCTAACGTAAGTCTAAAGATTTTCTTTTCACATAGCCTTAAATACAATTCAGTATCTGAGCGGTCATCTCCAAGATGGGCCTTTACATAAAGTGTAGCTGCTGTAATTATCTGCTGCCTGTGTGTTTCATCGTTTATAACGCTTTCTTTTACTCCGGACGAAATAAGAACATCTTCAAAATCATCAAGCAGACCGCTTATC
>CAVLAA010000086.1:0-5872 GCA_963660835.1 bacterium | reverse complement strand
TATCACATCATCATATGCAGTTACTTCAGGGATTATGCCACATCTTGACTTGATATCATTTATATATTCCTGCAGCATTTATATTAACCTCCCTGCTGAGATAAAAACTCATCTATTATGTCCGCTTTCTTTGTGGCTGTTATCTTGTACCCCAAAGACTCCGCCAGGGACTTGATATCTGCAATAGTCATGCTGTTCAAGTCCTCGGCTGTATAGTCTGCCACGCTTGCGGTACTAATTATTCCCCCGCTGTAACCTGTCCGTAAACAATAGCGGTAAGGTCTTTAGCAACTACATCTTCTCTTTCGATTGCTCTAAAAAGAGTAAGATCGTTTTCAAATGCATTGAGACTGCCGGCAGTAGCAATGTTTGATGTCATGATCGTAAGCTGTGCTCTATCGAAAAGCTTAACAGCTTCGAACATATCACCGATGATCATCGGAATTTTTCCGCTTTCTGTTGCAAGGTCTGCATTAGGTACCACGAACACCGGAACAGCTGTAGCACCGGCACAAACAACCATTTGCATCGGATCTGAAGGACTCGGCTGGAGGATATATCTTCCCTCTGAATCCTTCAAAGTATCAAGATACTGAAGTCCATCATCATTTGTAATGATCTTCGATGTAGCTTTGAAAGCCTGTCCAAGTGTTACATTGAGTGCTTTCTTGATATCATCAAGACCGCTGATAGCTGTCTTATCTACTGTGCTGATAGCATTTAAGATAAGCTTATTTCTTGTAACTCTTGACTCATCAGCAATCCATGCTGTAAGAGTTCCTGTAATATTTGCATCAGTATCGGCAAGAAGCTCATTAGTAACCGGGAAATAACCTGCATATTTCTCGATATCATAGCTCAAGAGTTCGAACTGTGGTGTATTTCCTGCGCCGATAGCAGCACCCTCGCCAACCTTTGTAAAGCCTGTCTGCTGTGCTCTTTTCTTGTATGTTCTCGAACCTTTGTTTGTAGATACGATTTCTACATCGACAAGATCCTGCAATGATGCTTTTGCTTCTCTGTATTCATTTATCTGTGTCTGAATATCCTGCGGTACAGCATATCCACCGTCTGCAGGTGTACCCTCGCTCATTGAGTTTCTAAAGCCATGTCTTGCAGCATCTGCAAATGATGACACTGAATCCTTTTTATTTTTCGGATCTATGACAGGCTTGACCTCTTCCATTTTTCCGGAAGCGATACTCTCCTTTATTTCAACTTCCTCATTGTCTGTGATATCTTTCAAGATATCAAATTTGTTCTGCATCTCTTTAAGTTCTTCTTTTGCGCTCTTTGCTTCATCAAGCTTATTTTCTGCTACAAGGTTTCTAACCTCTGTTTTCTTTGCATTGATTGCTTCAAGCATCTCAAGTAATTTCTTAGGCATTTTATAGCCCTCCTTTTATTTCTTTTATTTCAGACTCCGTATAAATCCAAGTCATTTAATAGTTCTTTTTTATCGTTTTCTTCCTGTGCTATTTCAGATAATACCTTTTCACGTATCTCATCTGTTAAGCGTGTGCTGACAGAATTTAAAAGCGTACCCTTTTCGGTATTATCAGACTCTATTTCATCGACAAAGCCATATTCAAGACACTGGTTAGCAGTAAGCCAGGTTTCTTTGTCCATCAGCTCCAAGACTTCATCAAGGCTCTTTCCGGACTTTTCAACATATGCTGCTGCCATTGCCTCATTCATTTTCTTCAATACTTCTGCATTGTGCTGCATCTCGCGATAATCTCCATTTGCTCCGACCATCGAAACATTATGGATCATTATCATTGCGACCGGACTTATACTGCAGTGACCGCCCATTGCAATGACACCTGCTGCACTTCCTGCAAGGCTCTGGATGTGTATATTTACACGCTTATCAGCTTTTAGCGCGCTGTATATCTCCTGTCCTGCGAAAACATCACCACCACCGGAGTTAACATATACGTCAATCATCTCATCTGCAGGAGTAGATGCTATAACAGACTTAACATCATTTGCACATGTGCTATCCCATCCAAGATAGTTATAAATCAATTTGTCTTCGTTATTTATGATATCGCCTTTTATATCAATCGTTGCCATTTCCTTCACCTCCTCCTGTATTGTATTGATCTCCAACTCTTGTTATCGGTATATAGTTTCCATTTACCATGAGGATATCTCCGCCCTCTTTGGACGGCAGATCAAGATATTCTCTTGCCTCGTTCGGTGTATATATGCCATTATTAACAGCCTTTGCAAGGTTATCCATCTGCGTTTGACTGTCTGTTCTTAGGATTGCTTTTTCATTGAACTTGTAGAAATAATTTTGTGATTTCTCAAGCGGTGAAAGCATCTTATCATTTATCTCTTCCTCGTACATCTTCAGACGATAGCTCATCGTATCAACCAAAAATGCAAGCTGCTGCGTTTCGCTGTTTGAATAGCTCGATTTATCATAATCATTTATCTGATTAGGTTTTATTCCAAAAGCTCCTGCTATCTGCAATGCTGAATATTTCCGAAGTTCAAAGAATTGAGCATCAGCAAGACTCATGTTTAAAGGTGTAAGCGTCAGCCCCATCGGCACCGGCACAACCTTTCCTGCATTCATTGAACCGGTCAGCTTATCAGCGAATTTCTTTTGCAGCTTTTTAACCTTTGCATCATCAAGATCACCGGTATACTGTAGCGCCATACTTGCAGTCAAGCCTTGCTTATAAAGGTTGTTCATGTATGCTTGACTCTCTGATGAGCTGTCAACTGTAGCTTTTAATATCTCCCTGACCGGAAGCCCAAAGACTCCATCAAAGCTATACCATGTCCTAAAATGCATCACGTCCTCATTTCTCAAGACGTATTGCTTGCCTGTCTTAGGCTCAGAATACACGTACCATAGCGCGCTTGTGTCTTTTCCGAATATGCCGGCATTGTCAATGTATACCTGCACACTACTTGACTGTAGAGGCCAGATTGATTTTGTTTCATACGTTCCGCCGTATGTCTGGCGCTGCAGCCCTCTGTCTATCCATACATAAGCATTGCCGTAATGCTGACAGTTTTGCTCTACCATTGTCCACATTGCTGTCGATGTCATGAAAGGATTAGGCTTTTGAGTTAAAAGCCATGCTGCATTAGTAGTGGGTGCCCTGATCCGCCCCTGATCTGTCTGTTGATAATATTTTAGTGGCAGTTTTCCAAGCGTTTCAGACAGCATCTTAATGCAGGTGTAATACGTAACCTCTGATACTGATCTGTTATCACTTGGGGTTATGTTCAGCCATTCAAGAAGCTCTTTATCATTCAAGTCAGATTCTTGATTTCTAAAGGCATCCCTTAACCGTGTAAAAAATCCCATTCTGATCACCAATCACTTTCTAAAAAACTATCTATGCTATCCATGAACGAATCGCCGAAGGTGTGATACATTGCAAGCTTGTAAGCACATAGCATTGCATCAACAGGGTCGATTCTTTTAGATGCTGCATCTTTATCTATCTTTATAAGTCCGTTGTTACGTCTTACAACTGCATTACTCATTGCAAAATTGAGCACCGGATTATATGTGTAAATGATATTTCCGGAATACACTTGCTCCCTGAACCCCTGTGTTGACTCGTTTAGGCTCTTATGGCTCTGAAATACTTCCTCAACGTCATAACCTTCATCCGATAAATCCATCATTAGTTTAGAAGCGTTTGCAGGGTCGAAGCACAAGCATTCTATTTCCCATCCGTTTTCCTTACATGTATTGATCACATATCGCATAACCGCAGCCTGATCCACAATAGGAGTATCAGTCACCGTAATAAATCCCATTCTCTCCCAGGCATCATATGCAGCCTTATCCTTTGCCTTTCGTTCAATAAGCTTTTCTCTGCTTGGAACAAATGAATGACTATAGCAGATATATTTGACCGTTTCACCGTCCTTGTAAGGAATAATAAAAGCAACTGATGTCAAGTCTATCTTTGCAGACATATCGAAGCCGACATATACCGGCATACCTTTTGTGTCTATGTCTATCTTGTCAACCTTGCAAGCATCCCACTTTGACATGTCCATATATCCATTTTGTTTAGCCTGCACCCAGACATTCATGCATTTAGTCAAGAATGCTGTCATATGTTCCGGAATCTCTCTTGCAAGTTTGTATTCTTCCTGTATCTTTTCAACACCTTGCGGATATGTCATCCTTATCGGGTTTGCTTTTATCCAAAGACTACTATCAGCAAGATTATCAATGTTTGCATAATCCTCTGCATCAAGCTCGCATATATCTATCAAATATCTTTCATTCTCTATCTCATTTCCCGGATCAAGGACCTTACTGCAGTATGTATACTCTGTTACATAGCATGGATAGTTTAAATCCATACCTGCGGTTGTGATTATCATCAACAACGGCTCTTTTGTATTTGCTCCAAGTCCCAGATCATAAAATTCCGTAGTCTGATGCTGATGGTATTCATCAAGTATCAATCCGGCCGGATTTGTTCCGTCTCCTTTTCGGCCATCCTCAGCGCTTAGAGCTTTTATGAAACTTCCTGTTTGTATATGCGTTATCGCATCCCTTGTTATCTTGTACTTTGTTCGCAACGGCGAACCTTTTAACATCAGCTCCGCTTCATTGAATACAATCTTTGATTGATCTCTTTTGACTCCGGCAGTGTAATACTCATATATTTCCTGATTCTTGGTGGACATAACGGCTATCTCGTACAGTGCAACCCCTGCTTCTTCCTGCGACTTAGCGTTTTTTCTTCCAACCTCTGTGAATGTCTTTAGAAATCTCTTATAGCCTGTTTCTTTTACTCTCCATCCGTAGAGCTGACATAATCTAAATTTCTGCCAGTCCGTCAGAATGATAGGCTGTCCGGCAAGTATTCCCTTGCTATGTCTAAGGAGCGCAAACCAATTAACAATATTTTGCGCCTGTTTTTCGTCCCATGTATAAGGATAGGCCTGCACCGTTTCCATCTTCTTCACGTCTGACAGAAACCGGATGCAAGCCCATTTATGTTTTTTACAGCTTATTATTTTTCCATCTATGCAGTCTGATGCATATTTTTTCAAATCGTCTAAAATCATATAGCACCGAACATTTCTTCTATTTTTTCTTCTTGTTTCTGTGTCTTGCTCGCCGCAGCCTTCAGCCTGGAACTCTGATCAAGCCCGATCTTTCCACCGAAGTCCCTAAACTCTTTGCCAAACTTCAACATCTTTGTTTCTGCTTCAGCTCTTGTTTCAGAATCTATTACTTGTTTCATCAGCTTGATAGCTTCACAATATTTAGCCCAGGCATTACAAAAGCCGATCACATTTGATATATCTGCATCAGATATTATTTTTATAGGTGTTAATACATGGACAACCTCTTTCCATTTCTTTCTTGCGACTGCATTTATAAGCTCTGCAGGTGGCTTACTCTCATTAAGAAGCTCACAGCCTGTATAAACCGATTCTTCTTCAAGTTTGCGCTGCTCTATAAAGTCCCTTTTGAGGTGTCCTTTTTGTGTTGATAATAATTTTCTTTGTGATGCCATGTTATACCGTCCTATTTTCGTTTCATTTAGAAATTCGCTTGAAGAAAGGAGGCTGTGCGGTTTTCGAGCCGTTCAAAAAACTTTTTTGATACCCCCTGCCCTCTTGAAATACCGCTCAGACGTTCACTCTTTCGCTCTGAACGCTTCTAGCAATCTTTGCAAGCTCTCCTGCGTCTCTTGCTTATTTTGCTTGTATAGGCGCTCTATGGTGCTGTGTGATGAATGCGACAGACTCATGAGGTTATTGATATCTACTCTCTTGCTCCAATCATCTTTCAAGGGAATGATGTGATGCACTGTGTCCGCTGCCATGATCTGACCGCTTGTCATGTACGCATATACATCTATAC
>CAVLAA010000085.1:0-8657 GCA_963660835.1 bacterium | reverse complement strand
TGACAATGTGAAAAACCGCCTTATTTCATCATTGTCAAAGGGATATAAACAGCGGGTCGGTATTGCACAGGCACTTCTTGGCGATCCGAAGGTTATCATTTTGGATGAGCCTACAGTTGGACTCGATCCGATTCAGATCATTGATATAAGAGAACTTATAAAGGAATTAGGAAAAAGCAGAACAATTATATTCAGCTCACATATTCTTTCTGAGGTACAGGAGATATGCGAAAAGGTTTTGATAATATCAGGCGGAAAGCTTGTTGCATTTGATCTGCTTGAAAATCTTGAAAGCGGAATTAACGAAGGCGGAAAAATAATCGTTAAATCTGATATTACCAAGGAAGCAGCAGATGAAATACTTTCTGAAAACAGCAGCGTGATCGATTGGGTTGCTTCTAATGATGGTGATAATCTGACTCTTCATATAGAAACATCAAGCAGTTCTACAAAAGAGCTTTGTAAGGAAATTTCATTGAGCTTTGCATCTAAGGGATATGCGATCTATGAAATTTCATCTGAAAAGACAAATCTTGAAAATGTATTCCTTAAGCTGACAGAGGCTTCGAAAGCAGCAGATGCATCGAATGAAAAAAGTGGATCAGAAGAAGAAAAAGAAGAAAATGAAGAAAATGAAGAAAACGCAACTGCCATAAGTGAAAAGGAGGAACAGTAATGACTGCTGTATTAAAACACGAGCTGTCAAGCTATTATCATTCACTTGCAGCATATATATTTAGTGCTTGCCTGATGATCTTTGTCGGAATAGGCGCTATGCTCTATAATATTCAAGCTTCGGTTTCAAATTTTGAATATGTTCTTCAATTTGTATGCATCGGGCTTGTAATAATAGTCCCAGTACTGACAATGAGAGTTTTTGCAGAAGAGAAGAAGCTCAAAACTATCCAGCTTTTGTATTCTTTGCCGTTAAGATCAACACAGATAGTGCTTGGAAAGTTTTTATCTTCGGTAATAATATTTGCCATACCAATGATTATCATATCATTTTATCCACTGATCTTTTCAGCATATGGTGAAGTATATCTTCCGACATCATATGGATCGATTGCAGCCTTTTTTATCCTTGGTGCTTCGATGATATCTATAGGTATGTTTATTTCAACCCTTACTGAAAATCAGGGCTTCGCTGCAGGAATAGCGATAGGAATATTTTTGTTTAATTATTATAGTGTTAAGCTCTCAGAGTATATTTCTACATCTGCTGTAGGAACGATAATTGCGCTTGCAGTAATTGCGGTTTTGATAGGATTTCTTGTTAAGCATGTTACAAAAAATTCAAATGCAGGCTTTTACACTGCCTTGGTCATTATAGCTTTGGTTTGCGTGATAAGTTTTGTAAATAATTCACTGCTTGACAATATTCTTCCTGATATTATGTCAAAGCTTTCTCTGTTTGAACATTTTAATACATTTATTAATGGAATATTTGATATGACATCAATTGTATTTTATGCAACTGTCATTATTTTCTTTTTATTCCTGTCTGTTCAATCACTTGAAAAACGGAGGTATAACTGATGAAATTCAAAAAATCAGATAAGCCTAAAAATAAAAATACACTTGCTTTAAAGGGTGGTACATATTCACTTATCATGACATTGATCATTCTTGTAATCCTTGTTGTTGTAAACGTGTTTGTTAACATTCTTCCAAGTACAGTTACAAAGTATGATATAAGTTCCACGCAGCTTTATTCAATAACAAGCAATACAAAGGCTGTTGTAAATAAGCTTACCAAGGATGTAAATATTTATTGGGTAGTCCAGTCAGATCAGGAAAACCAGGTTATAGAAATGTTGCTTAGCAAGTATGAAAGCCTGTCTGATCATATACATGTAGAAAAGAAAAACCCAGATGTTTATCCGACATTTACAAAGCAGTATACAGATGATGATGTTGAAAACAATTCTATTATTGTAGAATGTGGTGACTCAAATAAGTATATACCATACAGTGATATTTATGTTCAGGAAGCAGATTATACAACCTATTCATACAAAACATCATTTGACGGTGAGGGTGCAATCACATCAGCTATAAATTATGTTACAAGTGATACTCATCCTAAAATCTATACACTTGAGGGACATGGAGAAGCAGATCTGCCTACTACATTCAGCTCACAGATAGAAAGAGAAAATTATGAAACCGAATCAATATCTTTGTTAAATGAGGATTCGATACCTGAGGATGCTTCGGCGGTATTTATATATTCACCATCAACAGATATTTCAGATGAAGAAAAAAATATTTTATCGGAATATTTAAATAACGGCGGAAAGATCATGGTATGTGCAGGCACTACAGAGAACGGAACACTTACCAATTTATATTCACTGCTTTCGGATTATGGAATTACAACCCAGGATGGTATTGTTATTGAGGGCGACAGAGAGCATTATGCGTTCCAGCAGCCGTTTATATTAATGCCTACACTTGGAGACAGCAGTATTACAGAACCGCTTACAAGTGAAAACTATTATGTTCTTATGCCTATTTCCCAGGGACTTAATGTTGGCGAAACAGATAATGCAACAGTTACACAGATCCTTACTACATCAGATTCTGCATTTAATAAGGCAGATGGAGTAAATATTTCAACCTATGATAAGGAGGATGCAGATAAGGAAGGCCCGTTTACACTTGGTGTAGATATTGCTACAAATACAGGCGGTGAAATGATATGGTATTCATCATCATATTTCCTTGATGATACATACAATTCATATTCATCAGGAGCAAATGTAAATCTTGCTATGAATTCACTTTCAAAGCTTATAGGAGATACAGATACATTATCTATAAGAAGCAAATCATTGAGTTACAATTATCTGACAATAAGCAGTTCAGATGCGGCTATGATACAGGCAGTTATGATTGCTATTATACCGGCAGCATTTATTGCAGTAGGAATTGTGATAATTGTAAGAAGGAGGCTGAGAAATGCAAAAGTCTAAAAAGCTTGCAGCAGCAGCAATAGTTTTGGCAGGAGTGTGTGTTTTGACTTTTGCTGTAAGCAGTTATCAGAAAAAATCTGAGGATATAAAGGAAAGCGGAGAGACAATATTATCTGTTGTTGCAGATGATGTTACATCACTTTCCTGGTCTTATAATGCTGATACGCTTAAGAGTCAGACAACCGGATCATCATCAAGCAGCACAGATACATCCTATTCGACTACAAGCTCTTCTATCTCAACCAATCTTAGCGATGTAAGCGGGACACAGGAGTTTTCATTTACCAAGGATGACACCTGGAAATACGATGAGGATGCCGATTTTCCGGTAAGTGAAGAAAAAATAGATGATCTCATTTCGGTATTTGAAAACCTTGGTGCAGCCTTTGAAATAGATGATGTAGAAGATTACAGTCAATATGGTCTGTCAGATCCTGTATGTATGATAAAGGTTGGAACAGATGATAATGAATATGAGATAAAAATCGGTGATATAAGCAAGATGGACAGCCAGAGATATATTTCTATAGGAGATGGAAATGTATATCTTGCAGCTTCTGATCCGATGGAGAAATTTGCATGTACACTTAAAAATGTAATTGATTCAGACACTATTCCTACATTTAGCACTGTATCAAATATAAAATTTACGGGTGATGCAGATTATAACATAGAATATAATTCAGATTCAGTTAAGTCTTATGATTCATCAGATGTTTATTATGCAAATACAGCAGATGCTGTAATTCCGCTTGACAGCTCTAATGTAAGCTCATATTTGAATACAGTTTCATATATGTCACTTACTGATTATGTTACATACAATGCATCAGATGATGAGATAAAGAAATACGGACTTGATTCTCCTGATCTTACGATCAGTATTGATTATAAGTATGCACAGGATGATACATCGGGAACATTTACTATAAGTATTGCCAGGGATCCTGAACAGACAGATGAAATTACAGATGATAATGTAAATGATGTAAATGCATATGCAATGGTAGACGGCTCAAAGATTATCTACAAAATTTCCGGAACAACATACCGTTCATTGATGAAAGCATCAACAGATGATCTTCGTCATAAAGAGATCTATACAGCAAGTACAGATGATATGACTGAAATCACTGCAACTGTAGATGGAACAGATTTTACATTTACTTCAAAAGGCTCCGGTGACAGTAAGAAATGGTATTATGGTGAAAAAGAAATTGATATCACCAAGTTCACTACTGCACTTACAGCTTTAAGCGCAAATAGCTTTACAACAGATACAGCTTCAGACAAAGAGGAGATATCACTAACTATAAAGCTTGATAATGATTATAAATCAGAAATAAGCATTGCTCTTTACAGATATGACGGAGATAACTGCCTGGCATATATTAATGATGAACCTGTTGCATTTGTAACAAGACAGCTTGCTGTTAATTTGACAGAAGCCGTAAACTCGATCGTTCTGAGCAATTCATAATGTTAATACCCTAATGTAATACCATAAAAGTGCGAATGCACGGATAAATGCCTTGGTCATATGAT
This sequence comes from bacterium, assembly GCA_963660835.1. Taxonomy (GTDB): domain Bacteria; phylum Bacillota; class Clostridia; order Lachnospirales; family Lachnospiraceae; genus Alectryocaccobium. Next base: position 4,134 of record CAVLAA010000085.1, on the reverse strand, counting down.
CAGGGCATTTATCAATTTGAAGATAAATCGTTTGATTGGTTAATATTTTTTTAATTAGTAGATTTAGCGTTTTTATGTTAAGATTGTCTAGGTGAAATTGACGATTAGGAGTAATAATTTGAAAAAAAAGACAGGCCTTGTTATGGAAGGCGGAGCAATGCGTGGACTCTTTACAGCCGGAGTAATAGATGTTTTCATGGAAAATAATATAGAGTTTGATGCTGCGATCGGAGTTTCAGCTGGTGCTGCATTTGGCTGTAATTATAAATCACACCAAATAGGCAGAGTTTTAAGATATAATTTGAGATTTTGCAAGGACAAGAGATTTTGCAGCTTCAGATCATTTTTTAAAACCGGAGATCTTTATGGCGGAGATTTTTGTTACAGAGTGATTCCGGACGAGCTCGATCTATTTGATAGAGATACTTTTGAGAGCTCTAAAGTCGAATTCTATATGGTATGTACAGATATAAATACCGGAAAGCCTGTTTATTATAAATGTACAGATGGAAAAGAAAAAGACCTCACATATATGAGAGCATCGGCATCAATGCCGGCATTTTCAAATGTCATACGTGTTGATGGCTATGAATTGTGGGATGGCGGAATATCTGATCCTGTTCCTCTTAAATATTTTCAGAGCATAGGGATAAACAGAAATGTTGTAATACTTACTCAGCCAAGAGGTTATGTAAAAAAAAGCAAACGATTAGAGCCTATCGTAAAGCTGGTTCTTAGAAAGTACCCCAAAATAGCAGAAGCTATGATTAGACGTCCGGCTATATATAATCAATGTATCAAATATATTATGCGTCAGGAGCAGGATGGAAATACGCTAGTGATCGCACCGCCTCAAAAGCTTAAAATAGGTAAGATAGAACATAATCCTGAAAATATAAAAAGAACATATGAAATAGGCAGAAAAACGGCTCTTGATCATCTGGATAGGGTAAAGTCGTTTCTTGAAGCAGGGGATGACAGCAATTGAGTATAATATGCAATTTTTCCGGAATATATGATTTATATAATGAGGAAATCCGTGAAGAAAGCCTTTTTATAGATATGAAGGATGTAAAAGGAACCTGTGGTTATTGTTCCGAAGAGGCAATTGAATCTATTAGAGGACGATTTGCATCGTTAAATGCACATGATGTTCATTTAATAGATAATGGAAATTATCATTATTTAACAAGGCTATGGATAGAAAAGCTGGATGAACAATTTGATCTTGTAGTTTTTGACCATCATACGGATATGCAGCAGTCAGCCTTCGGAGATGTTTTATCATGCGGAAGCTGGATCCTTCATGTTCTAAATGATGACAATATAAAATGCAATAAAATAATCCTAATAGGTCCTCCCGGAAATTCGATTAATGAGATAGGAGATAAGTTTAGTGACAGACTTATATGTATTTCCGAGGAGAATATAGAGGCTTTTTTATCAAATGACGATGGGATATCCCCAAAGATAAGCAGGTCAAAGCTGCCTTTATATGTCTCGATAGACAAGGATCTGATTTCTAAGAGTGAATTTGTATCGAATTGGGATCAGGGTGATATATATACCGATCAGATTGCAGAAATCATAAAAAAAATTTCAATCAATAGAAAAATTATCGGAGCTGATATCTGCGGAGAACCTGATATAAATTCGGGTAGTATTCAAATTAATAAAAGCAAAATAATTAATAAAAAACTTATATCTGTTTTTGGCAACTTTGCATAGACAAAAAAGCTTGACTGAAATGCTTGAAATGAGATAAAATAGATTGGTTTTTGGTGCAAAGGAGAGATATATGTCAAATAAAAACGGAAGTAAGATAACAGCAGTCAAAAATTATTTTATCGAGCATCCGAATAAAAGAGAAGTATTTCTCTATATTATCTTTACATTTATCGCATTTATATGCGATCTTTTGACCAGATTTGTTTTCGACATGATATTAAAGGGCTATAGTGATGTGGTCAAAATATGGATATTTCCGCCTCAGGCTGTCGGAACGCTGATAGCATTTTTGATGGCAAATATTGTAGCAAAAGTCGTATCATTTATATTCAACAGAAAGACGACTTTTAATGCAAATAACAGCAAATTATTTAGTGTCATATCATATACGATAATGTGCATTGCATTTATTATCATAGAGACAATTATCGGAGCACCAATTCAAAATCAGCTTTATATCTGGATGGGAGGGGCATATAACGGCGCGACACTTACAACAGCATCTGTACTGAACCAAGGCATGTATCAGCTATGTGGTTCGCTTTCACAGATGATATATGGAATATGCGATTTTGTTGCTGCCTTTTTCCTTGATAAATATATAATTATGAAACACAAATAAAAAAGATTGTCTGAAAGTAACTGAAGCCAGGAAATATATCTCTTGGCTTTGATTTATGTAAGGAGGTTATTGCGTGAAAAAGTTTGATGTAGCGGTTATAGGTGCAGGACCAGGCGGAATTTTTTCTGTATATGAGCTTGCCAAGAAGGATCCGGATTTAAATATCGTTGTATTTGAAGCGGGTGGAAGACTCGAAGAGAGAAAATGTCCAATTGACGGCAAAAGGATAAAAGAGTGTATACATTGCAAATCATGTTCAATAATGAATGGATTTGGTGGTGCAGGAGCATTTTCAGACGGAAAATATAATCTTACAAATGAATTTGGCGGAACATTATATGAATACATAGGTAAAGAGAAAGCCCTTGAGCTTATGCATTATGTTGATGATATAGATGTTTCACATGGAGGCCAGGGAACAAAGCTGTATTCAACAGCAAATTCAGAATTTAAAGCTATTTGTGTAAGAAACGGTCTACATCTTTTAGATGCATCCGTAAGACACTTAGGAACAGATAAGAATTATGATGTTCTTTCGAATCTGTTCAATGAACTTAAGGATAAGGCAGAGTGGAATTTTCATACTCCGGTAAAAAATATAAATCTTAAAGATGACGGATATGAGATCACAACCGATAAGGAAACTGTTTTCTGCAAAAAATGTATAATATCAGTTGGACGAAGCGGAAGCAAATGGATGGAGAATGTATGTGATTCTCTTAACATAGAAACCTTGTCAAACAGAGTAGATATCGGAGTCAGAGTTGAGCTGCCTGCTATTGTATTTGAACATATCACAGATAAGCTTTATGAAAGCAAAATTGTCTATAAGACAGAAAAATATCAGGATTTGGTCAGAACATTTTGTATGAACCCAAAGGGAGCAGTAGTTGCAGAAAATACAAATGGAATTGTAACAGTAAACGGACACAGCTATGAGGATCCGTCAAAGCTTACTGACAATACAAATTTTGCACTACTTGTTTCCAAGCACTTTACTGAGCCATTCAAAGACAGTAACGGATATGGTGAGAGCATTGCAAAACTTTCAAATATGCTTGGCGGAGGAGTGATCATACAGCGTTTTGGCGATTTGATAAGAGGTCAGAGAAGTACAGCAAAGAGACTGGATAAGGCATTTATCACACCTACTCTTAAAGCTACACCCGGTGATCTTAGTCTGGTAATGCCTAAGAGAATTTTAGATGGCATAGTGGAAATGATATATGCACTGGATAAAATAGCACCCGGTACCGCAAATGATGATACACTGCTTTACGGTGTAGAGGTAAAATTCTATAATATGACAGTAAATCTTGACGAAAACCTTGAAACATGTCATAAAGGGTTATATGTTATAGGTGATGGCAGCGGTGTTACACATTCATTATCGCATGCCTGTGCGAGTGGAGTATATGTAGCAAGACATATAACCAATAGCTTATAAAATGAAGAGAAATTACAATGCTGGAGGATTACTAAAGTGAAGCTTTTAGAGGATAGGATTTTAAAGGACGGAATTGTAAAAGACGGTAATGTTCTTAAGGTTGACAGCTTTTTGAATCATCAAATTGATACTCAGCTGTATGAAGATATGGCAAAGGAATGGAAGAGATTATACGATGGAGAAAATATTACAAAAGTTCTTACCATTGAGGCTTCCGGAATTGGCATAGCTTGTTTTGTAGGAAAAGAGCTCAATTGTCCCGTATTATTTGCCAAAAAGAATAAAACAAAGAATATTGCAGGAGATGTTTATACATCTAAGGTTCAGTCCTTTACTC
>CAVLAA010000084.1:0-8764 GCA_963660835.1 bacterium | reverse complement strand
TTGCAATGAGCTGAAGCATATACATCAAAACAGGGACAACAATAGTTGCCGCAAATGCGGATATGAGCATATTTTGAGAAATACTGCTTCCGAACGCAGCAAGTACAAAAAATGAAATGTACAAAAGTGCAATGATTATAAGACCTATAACAGCAATGACTCTTTGAGCTTTTTTCATGATTACCTCGCAAGTGAAATATCAATAATATACGACTAGCTTTATTAAGCAATTATAAAGTAGATGTTAAGCATTTACAACAGAATTAATAATACTTTAAGAATCGTATAATTGCTTTTTTGAATTGAATAATGTAAATTAGATTAAGAATTGCTAAGACTTTAGAACAGAGGTATATGATGGGCAGATTTAATAATTTTATGAACGGCAGAAACGGCAATGACGAATTCGGAAGATTTCTAAGTATTGTAACGCTAATACTTCTTATAGCATCACTTTTTTCAAGGCTTTCGGGATTGTACATAGTTGCACTTGCATTTATTGTATTTTCGTATTTTAGGATTTTTTCAAGAAATCTTGAAAAGAGGCAGGCTGAAAATGACTGGTATCTTGATAAGAGAGACAGTATAGCAGCATTCTTTACGGGTGTTAAAAGACAGGCAAAGGACAGAGACCACAGATACTATAAGTGCCCCAGATGCGGAAAGAAGCTGAGAGTTCCTAAGGGATGCGGAAAAATCTCTATACATTGTCCAACCTGTGGCTGTGATTTTATAAAAACCACCTGATACAGCACTTTTTATAGCTGTATCGTTACAAAATCAAACACCAATAACGGAGTTAACATGCTGGGATATATAACAGTTAACAGGGATGAGCTCAAGGTTAAGGATCTTGATACATATCAGGCATTTTATTGCGGGATATGTAAGGATATAAAGAAAAACTCAGGAGAGCTTTCAAGATTTACTCTTACATATGATATGACCTTTCTTTCGATTCTTCTGACATCTCTTTATGACGGAGATATGCATAAGGAAAAGATGAAATGCATTTTTCATCCCGTATCAAAAAAGCTGAGTATACGTAACAAATTTACATCATATTGCGCAGATATGAATGTATTGCTTACTTATCACAATCTGATGGATGATTGGATTGATGATAAGAAAAAGCGAAGTCTCGTATATGCCGAGCTTATCAAAAAAAGCTGCAAAAGGCTTGAAGAAAAATATCAAAGACAATCAAAAGCTGTATCAGACTATCTGGTACAGCTTCATAAGGTTGAAGCATCTGATGATTACAGTATAGATCTTGCCTCAGGGCTTACAGGAAAGCTGTTTGAACAGATATTTAAAATTTATGACGATGATATCTGGAACAGGGAGCTTTCTGTAATGGGCTTTTATATAGGAAAGTTTATTTATCTTATGGATGCTTATGAGGACGTTGAAAAGGACATAAAAACAGGAAATTACAATCCGTTTAAGCCTATATATGAGCAAAATGACTTTAGGGACAGGGCAAGAGAGATTCTGACGATGATGATGAGTCCTGCTGCCGCAGCATTTGAAAGGCTGCCGACAGTTGATTTTGTGGACATTCTCAGAAATATATTGTATTCTGGAGTATGGATTAAATTTAATGAATTAGATAAGCAGGAGAAGAAAAAAGACGATGCAGGATCCGTATGAAATCCTAGGTGTCTCAAGAGATGCCGACATGGACGAGATAAAAAAAGCATATAGACAGCTCAGCCGAAAGTATCATCCGGATGCCAATATAAACAATCCGAACAAGGCACAGGCAGAGGAAAAATTCAAGCAGGTGCAGCAGGCTTATCAAAAGATAGTTGATGAAAAGGAGCATGGCACAAGCAGTTCTGCAGGAAGCAGCAGTTATGGATATGGCACAGGCGGAAATGCAGCAGGCGGATATTCGCAGCGTGGTTATTATGATGACGGCAGTGACGGCTATGAAGGCTATGATCCTTTTAGAGATATATTCGGATATGGATATACACGTCAAAGAAGGACACAGACAGACTTTGGCGGAAATGTAGAGCTTAGGGCAGCGGCAAATTATATAAATAACGGATATTATCAGGAAGCTATGAATGTCCTTGACAGGATAAATGACAGAAACGGAAGCTGGTATTATCTGCATGCCTGCGCAAATTGCGGACTGGGGAACAATGTCGCAGCAAAAGAGGATGCCGAAAAGGCAGTACAGCTTGAGCCGAATAACCAGCAGTTCTTGCAGCTTTTATCTCAGCTTCAAAGCGGAAACGGATGGTACAGTGACAGAGGCGGAATGTATGGCATGGATTGTTCGGGAACAAATGCAGTAAGATGCTGTGTACCGCTTTGCGTATGCTGCGGCTTATCAAGATGCTGTATGCCATATGGCTACGGATATTTTTGCTGTTGACATAAAATAAACAGTATATATCAGAAAAGAGGAATGTATGGGACTTAGTGAATGGGAAGAAAGAGAGCTTGAAAAGATCAAACTCGCATCAAATATAGATCTTGATACAGCATATTTTAATGCTACAGACAAAAGTGAACGTAAGGATATATACAAAAGGATCGTTGAAAAGGAAGGCGAATCCGAAAAAACACAGATAATGAAGGAATTCTTCAATCACAGGTATGTATCCAAAGAAAAAAACATCAAAAATATAGATTATGCGATAAGAGGCTGGGTAAATATCGGCTTTCTGCCGGAATCCTACAAGAGCAGATTTTCAAGAAAAAAACTTCCGGATAAGATAGAAGAATGTCTTGTAAATCTCGGAAGAGATATCGCAGAGGAGCATGGCGAGCTTGGACTTGAGATGTGGTACAAGGAGCTTGTAAATGTATGCAAGGTTTTTATAGAGCTTTGTAAGAGTGACAAAACCTACGGCTGTATCATTATGGGAATCGGCCGCATAAAGGAAAGCAAGCTTATAAAGAAGATCTGCTTTGATATGGTAAATATCACGCATACTATACCGGCAGAGATCGGTACTGATAAGTTCGACATGCTTGCGAAAGCATCAAGACAGGCTTTTATGGAATGTTTCCCTAAAACAGGAAATTTATATGACACAATGATAGATCAGGCAGACGGCAAGAAGGTTCCTAATGATGATACTGAAGAAGGAATCGATTGATCGATGAAAGAGAGACATATTGGCTACTAAAAAGAGAGACACAAAAAGATCAAACAAAAATAAAAACAATACTAACAATAATAAAAACAACAACGAGAACAATAACAAAAAAAATAACTGGCTCATATTTTTTCTGATGCTGATCATTTTCCTTTGCGGATACGGCATTTTTTCAAATGTCGGAAATATGAATACATCAACAGAGATCACCTATGATAAATTTTTGAGCTATGTAAAGGATGATACTGTAGATAAAGTTGTTCTTGAGGACGGAAAGCTTACTGTTACTGTTCACTCAAAAAATGATACCAAGAAAACATCTATATATAAAACCAACCTCGTAGGAGATGAAAATTCACTTGTAAGCCTTCTCGAGGATAAGGATGTTGTACTTGAGAAAAAGAGTGATGAGATATGGGTATCTATTGTTTATTCGATAGTGAGCATTGCTCTGCCGCTTGTTATATTTGTATTTTTCATGAACATGATAATGAAAAGAAGCGGCGGCGGCATCATGGGTATGGGAAAGAGCAAAGCAAAATCCTATGTACAGCAGGATACCGGAGTAACATTTGCAGATGTAGCAGGTGAGGATGAGGCAAAGGAATCACTGCAGGAGATGGTTGATTTTCTGCATAATCCGGACAATTATACCAAGATAGGAGCTAAGCTTCCTAAGGGAGCACTACTTGTAGGACCTCCCGGAACAGGAAAAACGCTTCTTGCCAAGGCTGTGGCAGGAGAAGCACATGTGCCTTTTTTCTCACTTTCAGGATCTGAATTTGTAGAAATGTTCGTAGGTGTGGGTGCATCAAGAGTAAGGGATCTTTTTGAAGAAGCAAAGAAGCAGGCACCGTGCATTATCTTTATTGATGAGATAGATGCGATCGGAAAAACAAGAGATTCAAGGCTCGGAGGCAATGATGAGCGTGAGCAGACCTTGAATCAGCTTCTTGCCGAGATGGACGGCTTCGACAGCTCAAAAGCTATTCTTATACTTGCAGCTACAAACAGGCCTGAGATCCTTGATCCGGCACTTTTGAGACCGGGCAGATTTGACAGGCGTGTGATAGTTGACAGGCCGGATCTTAAAGGGCGTGTTGCTATTCTTAAGGTTCATGCAAAAAAGGTATTGCTTGATGAAACAGTAAATCTTGAAGAGATAGCACTTGCTACATCGGGTGTTGTCGGCTCAGATCTTGCGAATATGGTAAATGAGGCAGCTATTTTAGCTGTCAAAAACGGCAGAAAGGCTGTAAGCCAGAAGGATCTGTTCGAATCTGTAGAGGTTGTTCTTGTCGGTAAAGAAAAGAAAGACAGGATATTGAGTGCAGAAGAGAGGCGTATTGTATCTTATCATGAAGTGGGACATGCTCTTATCACAGCACTTGACAAAAATGCCGAGCCGGTTCAGAAAATTACGATCGTCCCAAGGACTATGGGAGCACTTGGCTATGTAATGCAGGTTCCTGAAGAGGAAAAGTATTTAAATACAAAGGCTGAGCTTGAAGCAATGATAGTAGGCTTTTTAGGCGGAAGAGCAGCCGAGGAGATTGTCTTCGGAAATGTCACTACCGGAGCTTCAAATGATATTGAAAAGGCAACAAAGCTGTGCAGAGATATGATAACAAGATATGGAATGTCAGAAAAGTTCGGACTTATGGGACTTGAGCAGCAGGAAAATCAATATCTTGATAAAAAGACATATCTTACCTGCGGTGATGCAACAGCAACTGAGATAGATCACGAAATAATGAAGATGCTTTCGGATGCATATGAGAAAGCAAAGAAGCTTTTGAATGAAAACAGGGATATTCTTGACAGCATTGCCGAATATCTTATTTCAAAGGAAACGATCACAGGAAAAGAATTTATGGAGCTGTATCATCAGGCAATTGCAAAAAGAGATTTAGAGCCATGTCCTTCAATATAGAAGAAGAATTAAAAAAGCTTCCGACAAATCCCGGTGTATATATAATGCATGATGCATCAGATGAGATAATATATGTCGGAAAAGCAGTCAATTTGAAAAACAGGGTCAGACAGTATTTTCAAAGCGACAGGAATAAAAGTTCAAAAATAAAAAAAATGGTTCCGCAGATAGCCAGATTTGAATATATAATCGTCGATTCAGAGCTTGAAGCACTTATTTTGGAATGCAATCTGATAAAAGAAAACCGTCCAAAGTACAACACGCTTCTGAAAGACGATAAAACCTATCCTTCGATATGCGTTACAGTAAATGAAACGTTTCCGAGGATATTTATGACAAGAAAGCAAAAAAGAGATCACTCATCGTATTTCGGACCTTATTCAAATGCCTTTGCTGTTAAGGAGATCATTGAGCTTCTAAGAAAAATATACAATATAAGATCATGCAATCTAAAAATACAGGGCGGTCTGAAAGCGGAGCGCCCTTGTCTTTATTATCACATCCATCAGTGCAAGGCTCCGTGTATGGGATATGTATCTGAGGAAGAATATAATAAGGGCATACAGGAAGCAATTTCATTTTTGAACGGAAATTATAAGAGTATACTTAATGATCTTACTAAGAAGATGGAGCTTGCATCCAAGGAAATGCGCTTTGAGGAGGCTATATCATTTAGAGAGCTGATAAAAAGTGTAAAGCATATAGCAGAAAATCAAAAGGCTTCTTTTGGAACAGGAACAAACAGAGATATAATAGCAATAGCTGCGCGCGACAGGGAAGCTATCGCACAGATATTTTTTGTACGTGACGGCAAGCTTATAGGAAGAGAGCATTATCATCTGTCTATAGAGCCGGATGAAGAAAAGAGTGAGATAATACTTAGCTTTATAAAGCAGTTTTATGCCGGAACACCATTTATTCCAAATGAAATAATGCTTTCAGATTCTATAGAAGATGGTAAAATAATAGAAGAATGGCTATCTGAAAAAAGAGGCTCAAGAGTGCATATAGTCGTTCCTCAAAAAGGAAAAAAAGAAAAGCTCGTGCTGTTGGCTGAGAAAAATGCAAAGCTTGTACTTGAACAGGATATAGAAAGACTGAAAAAAGAAGAGATGTCAAAAAAGGGTGCCGCAAAGGCACTTGGCGATATTCTTGGAATTGATTATCCTAAAAGAATAGAGTCCTATGATATTTCAAATATAAGCGGCTTTCAAAGTGTAGGCTCGATGGTTGTATATGAAGACGGTGTGCCGAAGAAGGCTGACTATCGAAAGTTCAGGATAAAGACAGTTGCAGGTCCTGATGATTATGCAAGCATGCACGAGGTTCTTGAAAGAAGATTTAAGCGTGCCATTGACAAGAGCAGCGGCTTTGAGGAGGTTCCGGATCTTATATTGATGGATGGAGGTAAAGGACAGGTCAATGTCTGCCTTAAGGTTATAGAAGAGCTGGGAATAGATACCGCCGTTGCAGGTATGATAAAGGATGACAAGCACAGGACGAGAGGACTTTATTATAATAACAATGAGATACCTATAGACAGATCTTCAGAATGTTTTCATTTTCTTACAAGGATCCAGGACGAGGTTCACAGATTTGCGATCACATATCACAGAGCCTTAAGGAGCAAAGGGCAGGTTCATTCTATCCTTGATGATATAAAAGGAATCGGACCTGCAAGAAAAAAAGATCTTATTCGTTCCTTTGAAAACCTTGAGGAGATAAAGAATGCATCGATCGAGCGTCTTATGGAGCTTCCGAGTATGGACAGCAGATCAGCCAGAGCGGTTTATGATTTCTTCAATAATAAAGAGAAATCCTAAAATATAAAGGCTTTAAGAAGGAGGTGCTTATGCAGCAGCGAACAAAAGCAGTTAAGCTTGAAAAAATGATAGAAGCAATGTCATTGAAAAATATCACTCCAAAGGTAGATATTTCTGAAATTGTCATTACTATTAATGAGATCAACAGACCTGCACTTCAGCTTGCCGGCTATTTCAACAGATATAACCATGAGCGTGTACAGGTTGTAGGTATCGTAGAATACGAATACATCATGGGATTTGAAAGAGAGGAGCGTATAGCCGCATTTGAAAAGCTGGTCGCAACGAAGGTTCCGTGCATCGTATTTACAAGTGACAATATTCCATGCGAGGGTCTGATCGATGTTGCTACGAGATATGGAGTTCCGCTTCTGGTATCAAGCATGACGACATCAGAATTTTCGGCAAAGATATTCAGATGGCTTGGAGAACAGCTTGCACCGATGATAACTATTCACGGTGTACTTATTGACGTTTTCGGTGAAGGTGTTCTGATAACAGGTGAAAGCGGAATAGGAAAAAGCGAAGCAGCTCTTGAGCTTATAAAGAGAGGTCATCGTCTTGTAAGTGATGATGTTGTTGAAGTGAGAAGGATAAGTGACGTTACGCTTATGGGGTCATCACCTGAGATAACAAAGCATTTTATTGAGCTTAGAGGAATAGGGATTATTGATGTCAAGACATTGTTCGGTATTGAAAGTGTTAAGGAAAGCCACAATATTGGACTTGTCATACAGCTTTCCGAATGGGACAAGGATAAGGAGTATGACAGACTTGGTCTTGAGGATGAATTCGTTGAGTATTTGGGAATCAAGGTTCCGAGTCATTCTATTCCGATAAGACCGGGCAGAAATCTTGCAGTCATTGTTGAAACAGCCGCGATCAATCACAGGCAGAGAAATATGGGCTACAATGCTGCAAAGGAGCTGTACAGGAGAGTACAGGATAATCTGCTTCAGAAGCGCAACGGAGATTTATAATTCATAATAGTCTTTATTTATGATATTGACGGAGGCACGATTTTGGGTTGCCTCCGTTATTTGCTTTAGGATCGTTTCTTCTGACAATACGGGAACAAGGATTTCAAATGTAACCTTGTCAGTATAGTCAGTAGAAATAATGATCACGTTATTTTGAGCAAATAAATATTGGAGCTTTCCGGAATCGGTATATGAGACCTCGATATGTATGCGTGAAGACATGACCATTTCCTTAAGGACTGCATTCGAAAGACATTCTTCAACAGCCCCCGAGTAGGCTCTTACAAGTCCGCCGGTACCAAGTAAAACACCGCCAAAATATCTGGTAACTACGCATACAACATTGTAAAGCTTTCTGTTTGAAAGAACAGACAGAATAGGCTTTCCGGCAGTTCCCTGAGGTTCGCCATCGTCCGATGAATGGATTATCTGCTGATCTGTTCCTATTATATATGCGGAGCAATGGTGTTTTGCATCCCAATTTTTTTTCTTTACTTCCTTTATAAAATTAACAGCTGCATCCTCACTTGAAACTGGAGCTATTGCAGCAATAAATCTTGATTTTTTTTCTGAAATTTCAGCTTCAAAAATATCAGCCGGTGTTTTAAAATTATCTGACATATTATACCCGTAAAAAAAACTTTAACTGTTACAGTTGAAATGATATACTATTTCAGAATGTAATTCAAGGAGGCATTTGCATGGATTTCGGAAGAAACGGTCTTCGTGATAAAATCTATAAGATTCGCTCAAAGAGCACAAGGGTTACAAACAAGATAATGTCAAATTGCGTTAAGATAATCCTTTTTGTATTCGTGAGTGGGATCGTAATATTTGGAAGTATGCTTATAGGTGCTTATAACGGCGTGATAGATGGAACACCTTCTGTTTCTGATGTAAATATTATGC
>CAVLAA010000083.1:6878-8946 GCA_963660835.1 bacterium | reverse complement strand
GAGTACAAGCATATGATCGAAGTTTGGCTCGTTTGCCGGATCCTCAAGCTCAAGTCCTTCATGGCTTATATGCCAGAGATTTCTGTCACGGCTGTAGCTGCTGTCAGCCTTAAATGGAAGATGGATTCCGTGAGCCTCGCAATATTCCATTTCTTCTTCACGAGAGTTCATTTTCCATAATTCAGGTAAACGCCAAGGAGCAATGATCTTAAGATCAGGAGCAAGAGCCTTGATTCCAAGCTCGAAACGGATCTGATCATTTCCTTTTCCGGTAGCACCGTGGCAGATAGCTGTAGCACCTTCCTTACGTGCGATCTCAACAAGCTTTTTAGCGATTGCCGGACGAGCCATTGAAGTTCCGAGAAGATATTTATGCTCGTATACTGCGCCTGCCTTTACGCATGGCATAATGTAATTGTCACTGAAATCATCAATAATATTTTCGATATAAAGCTTTGTAGCTCCTGAAAGAGCAGCTCTTTCCTCAAGTCCGTCGAGCTCATTTCCCTGTCCGCAGTCGATGCAGCAGCAGATTACATCATAGTCATATGTTTCCTTGAGCCATGGGATAATAGCTGTGGTATCAAGACCGCCTGAATAAGCAAGTACAACTTTTTCTTTCATAATATATGTCCTCCTGATTGAAATTTTCATATAATAATTTTATTTATGTCCTAGACAATGACTTACTATACTCTTAAATTCATAGATATGCAAGATATAATTTGAATTTTCTATATAAAATAGAAAATATACGCATAAATATGCAAAATATGAATCTTTATGCATAAAATAGAAAGTAACAAACTTGTTTCAAATCCTTGAAAGTTTTGTTAAGATTGGTTAAAATAATTATGATGATCGTTCCTTTACCGGGAAAGGAAAAGGAACAGGATGAAAAAATTAATGATAATAGCGGTAATATTACTTTTTCTGCAGGGATGCACGTCAGATAATGAGACGGTTTTTGATCTTAATGAGCAAAATACAGATATAAGCAGCAGCTTAGATGAGACAGGATCTGATACGGATCAGGATATAAGCAGCAGTCTTAGCTCTGATATTTTTGTATATGTATGCGGTGAAGTCAATTCTCCGGGTGTATATGAGCTTGAAGAAGGCAGCAGGGTTTATGAAGCTATTGAAGCAGCAGGTGGTGCTCTTGAAGGAGCAGATCTTGATTCTGTAAATCAGGCAGCACTTCTAACAGACGGACAGCAAATAAAGATATATTCTAAAGAAGAAATATCAAATGGAACATCCGTTAATAATGACGGCAGTACAGCTGCTTCATCAGGAAAAGTAAATATAAATACTGCAGACAAGACTATGCTCATGACGTTGCCAGGCATAGGCGAATCAAGAGCAGGAGATATAATAAAATACAGAGATGAGCATGGCCTTTTTTCATCAATAGAGGATATAAAAAATATCTCCGGAATTAAGGATAAAATGTTTGAAAAGATTAAAGATTATATAGAAATCTGATTGGAGAAGGATATGGCGAGTAAGGTTCTTGTAGTCGATGATGAAAAACTTATTGTTAAAGGAATACGTTTTTCGCTTGAACAGGATGGCATGGAGGTCGATTGTGCATATGATGGCGAGGAAGCTCTTGAAAAGGCTAAGCAAAATAAATATGACATAATCTTGCTTGATCTTATGCTGCCTAAAATGGATGGATTTACAGTTTGTCAGCAGGTAAGAGAGTTTTCAAATGTACCTATCATAATGCTGACAGCTAAGGGCGAGGATATGGATAAGATCCTTGGTCTTGAGTATGGTGCAGATGATTATATAACGAAGCCGTTTAATATTCTTGAGGTTAAAGCAAGAATAAAAGCTATCATACGCAGGACAAAAAATACAATTGCAAAAGAACCAGAGACAAATATCCTTGAATTTTCTGACATGAAAATAGACAGAGATTCAAGAAGGGTATTTATTTTAAATAAAGAAATCAACCTTACTGCCAAGGAATTTGATGTTCTTGAGCTTATGGCGCTTCATCAAAATAAAGTATACAGCAGAGAAAAGCTTCTGGAGATGATATGGGGAAGCGAATATC
>CAVLAA010000083.1:0-6868 GCA_963660835.1 bacterium | reverse complement strand
GTGCGTACAGTGGATGTTCATATCAGAAGACTTAGAGAAAAAATAGAAAAAACACCGGGTGAACCTAAGTATGTTCATACCAAGTGGGGAGTTGGTTACTATTTCCAAGCATAAAAATACCATTAAATATTCTTTTTTCAAAACCTTACGATTTCGTATAGTCGTTATCATGCTGCTTTTGGGGATCGTTCCATCAATAATAATTACAAATGCAATGATGAGCGGTTATGAAAATCTTGCAGTAACCAACAGAAGAGCCATAGTAAAAAATCAGTGTGATATGCTATGCAATCAGCTCATTGCCGCAGATTATCTGAATAATCCGACAGACACGGCTATAAACAGTAAGATAAATATGCTTACAAGTATTTACAGCGGCCGTATACAGATCATAGATAAGGATTATCGGATTTTAAAGGATACATTCAATATCGATACAGGCAAATATATGATTTCATCGGTTGTCATAGACTGCTTTAACGGAATTGAAAGCAATAATTATGATTCTGACAACGATATCGTTGAAATGGCGATAAGAGTTACTGATCCTAATGATGCAGACAAAGGCGTTGTTGGAGTAATGCTTATCAGCTTTACGACAAAGGAAATCAATAATACCAGAGTCATACTTGAAAAAAACGGAATGCTTGTACTTGGCATAATCATTCTTCTTATTATCATTTTCGGTCTTCTGTTTTCGGGAATTCTAGTCAAGCCATTTAAAAAGATCACAAATGCGATTGAGGCAATGGCAGTAGGCTATAAGGAAGAGCCATTGTCTGTAAATGATTATCAGGAGACTAAGCAGATTACAGATGCATTTAACAGGCTTATAAAGCAGGTTCGTGAGATGGATGACAACAGGCAGGAATTTGTTTCAAATGTATCACATGAATTAAAAACACCGCTTGCATCGATGAAGGTGCTTGCAGATTCGCTAAATATGAATCCTGATGCTACATTAGATCAATATAAGGAGTTTATGGAGGATATTTCGGCAGAGATAAACAGAGAAAATGCCATTATAACAGATCTTTTATCACTTGTTTCCATGGACAAGGATGCAACAGATCTGAATATAGAGCCTACAAATATAAACGAGCTTATTGAGCTTGTTATCAAAAGGCTTAAGCCTATAGCAGATCAGAAGAACGTAGAGCTGAGGATGGAAAGCTTCAGAAATGTCGAAGCGGAGATCGATTCTACAAAGATAACTCTTGTTGTTTCAAATATCGTAGAAAATGCTATTAAATATAATAAGCCTGAGGGCGGATGGGTCAATATATCTCTTAATGCCGATAATAAATATTTTTATCTTACTATTTCAGATTCGGGTATAGGAATACCGGAGGAATCATTAGAGAGGATTTTCGACAGGTTCTATAGAGTAGATAAGAGTCACTCCAGGGCAATAGGAGGCACCGGACTTGGTCTTGCGATCACAAAGAGTGCGATCAATCTTCATAAAGGTGCTATACGTGTCAGCAGCACCGAGAATGAAGGAACTACATTCTCTATAAGAATTCCGCTCGTACACATGGTATAGGAGGATGGATTTGAAAAGAACAGTAGCATGTCTTGCTGCAGCTATGCTGTTGCTTTCAGGTTGTGCTCATGATGAAGATGCAGGCATGAGCATTTATTATATAAATAAGGACGGAAATAGCCTGGAATCGAAAAAGGTCCGGATCACTGATGAAAATCCGGTAAGCACGGCAAAGGAGCTTATAAAAAATCTGCAGAATACTGAAGATTTACCTGAAGGTGCAAGATCATTATTACAGACAGATATATCAATAGGATCATGCTCTGTAGATGACAACATAATGGATATTGACCTTTTGGGTGACTATGGCTCTATGGATATAACAGAAAAATTGCTGCTTACAGCAGGACTTACAAAGACCTTTGTTCAGATAGAAGGAATCGAAGGAGTTAATTTTACAATACAAAAGGAGCCGATCTTGGATTTTGATGGAAAAGAGGTTGGCACGCTTACGGCAGATGATTTTGTAATACATTCAGGAGATGAAATAAATACATATTCTAATATAGAACTTACATTGTACTTTACGGATGTCACAGGAAAGCTTGTGCCTGAGGAAAGGACAGTCTATTACAGCAGCAGTGTTCCTATAGAGCAGCTTGTCATCCAGGAGCTTATAAAGGGACCGTATGAAGGAAATCACAATGCTATTGTTGCGTCAAATGCGACATTTTTAAATGTTAATATTCAGGAAGACATTTGTTATGTTAATTTTGATGAAAGTATTTCACAAGCTATGTCAGGATATGATGTAGACAAGGCACTTAATGCAATGGTAAAGACTCTGTCAGCTGAATGTCATATAGACAAGGTACAGTTTTCGGTAAATGGTGATACTGCAACAAAAATAAACGGTACAGATATAAGCAAGATTTACGAAGTATAGATAAGTCGGAGGAAAACAATTTATGAGGCAGCGACCTTGGTGTATTGTTTTTCTCGTACTCATAATTACAATTATTATCCTTAAGGTATCCGGACTATATTTTAAAGTTCCGGATATCAGTAAGGATATACAAAGCAGAATAAGCAGCGGGGAGCCGATTCTGGTGCAGGGCAGAGTGTCCTACGGAGTCGAGAAAGCAAACAGTATTTTATATATTCTAAAGGATTCTAAAACAGAATCGTCAAAAGATAACATTTCAGATGATCTTCATACAGTAAGAATTTACACATCAAAAATCAATTCTATATTAAAACCCGGAACAGTAATAACAGCATATGGCACTCTTGAAAAATATGAGCATGCATCAAATCAAGGTGGATTCGATCAGCTTGAGTATTACCAGGCAGAGGACTGCTATTACCATATGTTTACAGATGAAATTTCAATTAAAAAGGAAGCAGGCATTAATCTTAATAATGTACTTTGGAGTTTCAAAGAACAGATAAAGAAAAATATTTCAGACAATGCAGACGATGCTACGGCAGCAGTGCTTGGAGCTATGATAGCAGGGGATAAATCTGATATAACTACCGAAATAAAGAATGACTATTCGGTTCTTGGCATAAGTCATATCCTGGCGGTATCAGGACTGCATGTAGGGATAATAGGTATGCTCATATATAGGGCATTGCTTAAAATTACTATTCATGTAAAGGCAGCAGCAGTTGGAGCAATTTTATTTGTTATTTTGTATTTGATGTTTATTGGAGAGAGTGAATCTGCTGTAAGAGCCGGAATTATGTTTATAGTATTGTTCGGTTCGAAGATATTTTTAAGAAGCTATGATCCGGTAAGCTCTATTTGTCTTGCAGGAAGCATTATCCTTATTATACGCCCTTTAAGCCTGTTCAGAGCCGGATTTCAAATGAGCTTTTTGGCAGCTTTTGCAGCGGCATGCTTATATCCTGAGCTTATAAAAAAGCTAAGCAACAGAAAGCTTATTCAAAAATATAAATTAATAAGTAAGATTATTTCTCCGGTCCTTCTTTGGATTACGGTAAATCTAATACTATTGCCGGTAATTCTCTTTCATTATTATGAATTTCCGTTATATTCAGTTATCTCAAATATAATATTTGTTCCGTTTATGAGCCTTATTTTATTGTTGGGAATAGCCGGAGCTTTAGCAGCTTTTATATCAGGAGGCATTGCAGGCTTATTATTTTTTGTGCCTAAGATCATGAATACTGCTATGTCACGGACAGCTGATATTATAGGTGATCTTCCGTGGGCTATGATCATAATCGGAAGACCGCATATATGGCAGCTTATCATTTCAGCAATAGGGATATGCTTGCTCATTTTTAGTATATATAAAAAGAAAAAAATATTTTTTGAAATAGTTTCTGTATGCCTGATCTGTACGATATTTATAAAGCTTCCAAAGGGATTTTTTATTACAGCACTTGACGTAGGCCAGGGAGACGGAATAGTTATAAATACAGACACAGGTTGCTTTTTGATAGATGGAGGGAGCAGCAGTGAAAACAATATATCAGAGAACTGTCTTATACCATATT
Organism: bacterium; assembly: GCA_963660835.1. Lineage (GTDB taxonomy): Bacteria > Bacillota > Clostridia > Lachnospirales > Lachnospiraceae > Alectryocaccobium. The sequence continues at coordinate 2,856 of CAVLAA010000083.1, read as the reverse complement.
TAAAGTATGAAGGTATAAGCAGTATAGATGGGATATTTTTAAGCCATATAGATGCTGACCATATAAGCGGTATAGAGGAAATGCTGCAAAAGCAGGCAGAAGGTACGCTGCATATAAAAATCAAAAAGCTTATATTGCCATATTGGCTGAAAAAATCAAATGACGAAGAATTTGAAAAAATAAAAAGATATGCAAAAGGGGCAGATATTAAAATAATGTACGCTTATGCCGGAGATACAGTAAGAGCAGGCAATGTGAGATTTAAAGTATTAAGCCCAAAGAAAAATGATGGCTTAAAGGATAATGAAGGTTCTATGGTAATTGCATTAAAATATGGTAGTTTTAATGCCTTGATGACCGGTGATATAGAGGGTGACGGTGAGGAGATGCTTACAAAAACAATAGGACATTATGACTATCTAAAGGTAGCACATCACGGATCGAGGAATTCCACATCAGAGGAGTTTTTGAAAAAAGTATCACCTGCAGTCTGTATTATTTCAGCACCGAAAAAGAGCTTATATGGGCATCCGCATGCAGAGACTTTAGAGAGAATAGAAGAAACAGGTGCATCATGGTATCAGACAGGGCTTGTTGGAGCAGTGACAGTAACAGTCAGAAATAATAAAATCATACTTTCAGCTTGCAAGGATTAAGGCATTAAATTTTATTTTTTTGACAGAAATACCGGGTTTGATTTTGAATATGACATGAGATATACTGAATAGATAATTATGATCGGAGAACGGATATGGATGTCCTTTATATAGTAATTCCTGCTTATAATGAGCAAAGCAATATAAAAAAGCTTATAGACGAATGGTATGGTATTATCGAAAAGCATAACGGAGATGGAAAATCCAGAATTGTTATAGTAAATGATGGCAGCAAGGATGAAACAGCTGTAATTATAGAAGAAGAAATGAAATCAAAGCCAATGCTTCAGATTCTAAATAAGAAAAACGGAGGCCATGGCTCTGCTGTTATGGCGGGCTATATTTATGCGATCAAAAATAAAGCAGATTATATATTCCAGACAGACAGTGACAGACAGACTATTCCGTCTGAATTTGAAGGCTTTTGGACTCAAAGAAACAGGTTTGATGCTGTCATAGGAAGACGATATGCAAGGCAGGATGGACTCCAAAGAGTTATTGTTACAAAGATATTAAAAATTATTCTCACACTTGTTTTCAGACGTCGTATGGATGATGCCAATTGTCCGTACAGATTGATGAAAAGAGAGGCCTTAAGGGAGGCAATATCATATATAGATAACAATGAAGTGCTTCCGAATATCATGATAACAGCCATATTTTCAAAAGAAAGAAGAAGAGTTTTATATAAAGATATAACCTTTAGACCAAGACAGGGTGGGAAGAATTCATTGGATCTTGTTAAGATCACAAAAATTGGATTTGATGCTTTGGTGCGATTTAAAAGATTAGATATGAAATTTCAATAGGATTTTTAAATGAATATTATAGCCGAGGATATAAAAAAAGGAGAATACAGACAAGTATATCTTATATATGGAGAAGAGGCATATTTGTGCCAGACATATAAAAAAAAGCTAATAGAGTCGATCAATGCAGATCAGATGAATTTTACTAAATTTGAAGGCAAACAGGCTACTGCAGAGAAGATAATAGAGAAAAGCGAAACAATGCCATTTTTTGCTGACCATAGAGTTATTCTGATCGAGGATTCGGGTTTTTTTAAGGAAAAAGCAGATGCTTTAAGCGAATATTTAAAAAAACTTCCGGAGTATATTATAATTATATTTGTTGAAAAAGAGATAGATAAGAGGAGTAAGCTGTATAAAGCGGCAGATAAATATAAAGGTGTATGCGAATGTACACCCCTGTCTGAAAAAGAACTCACAAACTGGATTCTGATCAAGCTTAAAAGAAATGAGAAGCAGATAAAAAAATCAACACTTGATAAGTTTATGAGTGGGATAGGCTCAAATTTGAATCTTATATCATGTGAGCTTGAGAAGCTTATTTCTTATACAGGAAACAGAAAAGAGATAACAGCAAGGGATATAGACGAGATATGTTCTGTACAAACTGAAAACAGGATATTTGATATGATAAATGATGTTGCGTCGGGCAAAAGAGCATCGGCACTTAGTAATTATCATGACCTGCTGCTTTTAAAGGAAGCTCCGATGAAGATATTGTCACTTATGGAAAGGCAATTTGATCAAATGCTTAGGATGAAGGAGCTTTCAGTAGATGGATTTGGCGAGAAAATTATAGCAGAGAAGTTGAAGATACATCCATATGCAGTAAAAAAGAATCTGCCTATCGCAAGAAAATATTCGATGGATGAGCTGAAAAATGCTGTTGAACAAATTGTAAAAGCAGAAGAGGATGTAAAATCAGGAAGGCTTTCAGATGTAGTAAGTGTTGAAATGATGCTGATCTCATTAAGTAAATAAAGCATGAAGGCTTATTGTACAAAAAAGCTCGGCTGATAGGACGGTTCAGCCGAGCTTGAATTTTATTTATAGATTATGCTATAGAGTTGACAGCTTTGCTTAAGCGAGAAACTTTTCTTGAAGCATTGTTCTTGTGGTAAATGCCTTTGCTTTCTGCTTTGTCGATTACTGAAGTAGCCTCAAGTAATGCAGCCTTAGCAGTTTCTGCGTCTTTAGCAGCAACAGCAGCCTCAACCTTCTTTATAGAAGTCTTAACAGAAGATTTGATTGATTTATTTCTTTCTGCCTTTGTCTGAGAAACGATAACTCTCTTCTTAGCTGATTTAATGTTAGCCAAACTGTGCACCTCCTTAAATTTTTTTAATATAATGCGCAAGGATTGACACGGACTTCCGTACGCACACTTATAT
>CAVLAA010000082.1:0-8972 GCA_963660835.1 bacterium | reverse complement strand
GTATACGAAGGAAAGTGGTTTACTCCTCTTCGCGAAGCAATCCAGGCATTTGTAGACAAGACACAGGAATATGTAACCGGTGAAGTTAAATTCAACCTGTACAAAGGAAATATCATTAAAGCAGGAACAACTTCTCCATATTCACTTTACAATGAATCTCTTGCTTCCTTTACAACAGGTGATCTTTATGATCATCAGGATGCTTCAGGCTTCATCACATTATTCGGACTTCCGCTTAAGGTTCGCGCAATGAAGATGCAGGAAGTAGAAGGAAAATAATTTTATAGACTGATTGAAAATTTTCTATTAGCTAAACCAAAGGGTGTGCCGCATTTAATGCTTCACACCCTTTTACTTAACATTTTTTAAAAGCCCAGCTCTTCTCCTACAAGTATGATCTTTATCCTTCCTTTGTCTCTTGAAAATCTGGTTACAAGAAACTGACAGCATATTGTATCAGCTGATTTGCAATTAATGCAATATCCTGTTTTAGTACATGGAGTCTTTCCGAATCTCATTGCATTTATAGGTGATGCTTCATTCCTTGCCCTTTTTATCGCACTGTCAAGATCTGCAGTCACCTTATTCATTCCTACGATCATCAGGACATTTTCAGGACCGTAGCATATAGCCGCAACTCTATTTGACCTTCCGTCTATATTTACTATTATCCCGTCCTGTGTTATCGCATTTGCACTGCATAAAAAATAATCTGCGTTCATGCAAAAATTTTTGGATTCTTTGGCTGCTTCTTTCGTAGATGAATCAAATGGCCTAAAGTCATAATTTCCTTCTCTTAAAACCTTTACAAGTCCTATTTCGGAGACTGACAACGTGCCGCCTTTACTGACTGTGCTGCCTTCAGGAATAAGCTCCAGTGCTTTTTTTAACGCCTCCTCCTTTGTTGCCGCATAATAGCCTTCCATATTTCTTGCTTCGATATTCTTGATCATATACTGAGCCAAAAGCTCATTTCTCTCTCCTCTGTGATCTGACATTTTTCTCTCCTTTAATGTGCAAACTGACTTTGATACAAATTATAATAGAAGCCTCTCTTAGAAAGCAGCTCTTCATGGGTTCCTTGCTCTACAATATGCCCTGAATTCATGACTAATATAAGGTCTGAGTTAATGATCGTAGACAATCTATGTGCAACTATAAAGCTTGTATGTCCTGACATAAGCCTTTCAAATGCCTTGGTTATCCTTATTTCAGTCATCGAGTCTACACTTGATGTAGCCTCATCAAGTATGAGCATCAAAGGATCGTCAAGCATTACTCTTGCAATACATAAAAGCTGCTTCTGACCCTGTGACAGGCTTCCGCCGTCCTCACCTATTACAGTATCATAGCCCTTTGGCATTTTTTCTATAAAGTCATGCGCATATGCATTCTTTGCTGCGGCAACAATTTCCTCCATTGTCGCATCCGGCCTTCCATATGCAATATTTTCCTTAATAGTTGCATTCTTCAGCCATATATCCTGCAAAACCATTCCATAATGCCCGCGCATCTCATTATATGACATATCGTTGATGTTTTTACCATCTATTTTTATCGCACCACTGTCAACATCATAAAATCTCATCAAAAGATTTATAAGTGTAGTTTTTCCGCAGCCTGTCGGTCCGACGATCGCAATTCTTTGTCCCGGATTTACCTCAAGATTAAAATCCTCTATAAGCGGCACTTCCTTTGTATATGAGAATGATACATGCTCTATGGAAACTCTGCCCTTTACATCTTCCACTGCTTTAGCTGCAGCAACATCAGTTTCCTTTGACGGAGTATCTATTACTTCAAAAACACGAGCTGCCGAGGCAAGCGCATTTTGAAATTCTGTTATTGTTCCTGTTATTTCATTAAACGGCTTTGAATACTGGTTTGTATATCCAAGAAAAGCTGACAGGCTTCCTATCGTCATTCCTCCTGATATTACAATAAAACTTCCTGATATAGTTATCAATGCATATAAAATAGCATATATAAGCCTTGTTGATGGATTTACAAGAGATGAGAAAAATGTTGCTTTAAGGCTGTATTCCGATAAAATATTATTTTTTTCATCAAAATCCTTTTTTATTTCATCCTGATGGTCAAATGCCAGTATAAGCTTCATATTTTCAAGTGCTTCATCAGTAAGTGCAGTCATATTTCCTCTGCTTACTGACTGATGTGTAAACATGCTGTGCGTCCTTGATGCAATAAACTTTGTAAGTGCAAATGACAACGGACTTAGTGCTACTACAACAGCTGTTATGATCGGATTTATCCTCAGCATAAAAATAATTGTACAGGCAATAGTCAATATACCGTTAAACACCTGCGAAAATCCCATCAGAAGCCCGTCTGATATCTGCTCAACATCCGTAACACATCTGCTGAGCATTTCACCGCTCTGTTTAGAATCAAGATAAGATAACGGAAGCTCCTGTATCTTTTTAAAGACCTGCTCTCTTATGTCTCTTATTATCTTGAAGGTTATCATATTGTTTATATATCCGGTAAACCACTGACATATAGCACCTATTACTATTATTATTCCCATTTTTATGAGAATATTAAATACCTTATCAAATTCCACAAGTCCTTTGTCTATTATATGATCTATGGCCTGGCCTGACATTACAGGCACAAAAAGCGAACATATTACAGACAATACAGTTAGGATCAGTGAAACAGTAAATATAAAGCTGTATGGTTTTATATATGAAAGCAGCTTTGTGATTGTAGATTTCTTTTTCATTTTACACTGCCTCCGTTTTAAAATTCTGAGATCTGCAAATTTCCTGATATACAGGACAGCTCTTTAGAAGCTCACTATGATTTCCGATACCTGCAAGGTGCCCGTTGTCCATAACAAGGATCGTATCAGAGCTGTGGATAGATGATACTCTCTGTGATACTGTAAGTACTGTGCAGTTTTCTTTATTCGTAAATACAGATTTTTTAATATGTGATTCAGTAGCAAAATCAAGAGCCGAATAGCTGTCATCGAGTATCAGAAGTCCGCATTTCTTTATCAATGCTCTTGCAATTGTAAGCCTCTGCTTTTGTCCCCCGGAAAAATTCTTTCCGTTTTGAGAAACCTGAAGCTCAAGTCCGTTTCCTTTCTCATTTACAAAATCTATAGCACAGGAATCCTCGAGCGCTGCATAGCAGTCCGCATCGGTTGCATTTTTATCTCCCCATTTAAGATTTGATCTGAGCGTGCCCTTGAACAGCACTGCTTTTTGCGGTACTACTGATATTCCATCTGTTAGAGATGTTATTTTATAGTTTTCTATCGGCATATCATTTATCAAAATGCTTCCTGCAGTTCTTTCATAAAATCTGCATATAAGATTGATAAGCGTTGATTTTCCTGCACCCGTTGCTCCGATTATTCCTACATGTGAACCGGCTTTTATATGGCATGTAATATCTTCAACTGCATTTCCTGAATCTGCTTCATATGAAAAACATACATTTTGAAGCTTTATGTCAACTGCCTTATTTTTCTCAAGTACAGCATCTCCGCTGTTAAGAGAAGGCTTAATTGCAATTATGTTCATTATCCTCTTATAACTTGCAATCGCCTTTGAAAGCATGATTATAACATTTGCAAATTTTATTATTTCGATCAGTATCTGCGACATATAATTTATAAGTGCTATTACCTGTCCCTGTGTAAGGATACCTGTATTTACCTGGATCGAACCACAGTACAATATGAGTACAGTCGCAAAATTGATAGCTGCAAATGTAAGCGGATTGAAAAGCGCCGATATGCGTCCTGCTTTGATCTGACGCACGTAGAGCTCGTCATGTCCTTCTGCAAACTCTTCCTTTTCTGCTTGCTGTCTGTTAAATGCTCTTACTACACGAACACCCAGCAGATTTTCCCTAAATGAACGGGTTACCCTTTCCAGCTGCTTTTGCACTTTAACATTCATAGGTGTTGTTATGCTCATTATTGTAAAAACAATTAAAACAAGCACTATTATTGTACCCCAGAAAATAAATGAAGCATTCAGACTTATAAAAGAAGCCATGATAGCAGCTCCAAGTATTATAAACGGAGATCTCATAAACAGCCTAAGTACCCAGTTTATACCGTTTTGAACCTGATTGATGTCACTTGTCATACCGGTTATAAGTGCTGATGTTCCGGTTTTGTCAAGCTCGCTGTAATTAAGCTCATTTATGTGATAAAAAAGGTCCTTCCTGAGTGCGCTGCTTGCTCCTATGGCACTTTTTGCAGAAAAATACTGCGAGACAACCGTAAATGAAAAGCCAATGACTCCAAAAAGGATCATCAAAATTCCACGCAATATTATATAGGATGTATTCTTGTCTGATATTCCCTTATCTATAATATCCGCTACAATAAGCGGAATAGTAAGCTCAAATGCTGCTTCAAGCATTTTAAATATCGGTGCAAGTATGGTCTCCTTTTTATTCAAAAAAAGATATGACCATATTGTTTTATTTTTCATATCCTCCTCTTTCTAGGGCATATATGCCGTCTTTTTTACATAATGATGGCTGCGTTTAAGCAGCCATGAAATTTCGCAACGTAATAATTATATACAACAAGTCAAAATCATGCAATAAAAGCTGTCCCCGGAATACTTGCATATCCCAAGAACAGCTTTTAAATACTGTTTGATTATTTGATTGTCAAATTATTTATGGCGCAGTCTGCTAAAGAAACCTTTTTTTTCTTTTTCCTGCTCTGCAGCTTCTGATGCAGAAACAGACAATAATTTATATCCTATGCTGTCAAGCTTTGTTTTAAGCTCATGCTTTAAAACAGGTGTCGGAAGATTTTCCTGAATGATAAATTCCAAATCTCCGCTTGAAGCAGATGCAGAAATTTTCTTTGCATTTGGAAATGCCTGTCTTACTGCATCCTTACAATGTGCTTCACACATACCGCACATCATGCCATCTATTTTAGCATTTACCTGAAGCATTGATATCCTCCTTCTTAGAACTATGCGGCATATCTGCTGCACTGCCGCAGTGACCGCCACATCCGGCACAGCCTGCACATCCGCAGCTGCATCCACCGCCATTTTTATGACTTTTGATCAATGATCTGATACATAATATACAGATCAAAACTATTATTGAAACAATAATAATATCGGCAATCATAGTATTTTACCTCCAAAAGGTTCAATACATCGATCAGATCTGAACCTTTCTCTTATTCGGATCACGTCTTACGAGCAGATAAATAACTATCGCAAGCAGGATATATGCAACAACTGTTGCCGGTCCAAATGCAATCTGTCCTGTCCAAGTTCCAAATAACTGATAAACGATCAAAGCAACACAATAAGCTGAAACATTCTGGAATAAGATTGACATCCAGAAGTATTTTCTGTTGCCGATTTCCTTTGCTGTTGTTGAAATCGCAGCAAGGCAAGGTGAATCGAAGCAGTTAAAGAACATAAATGAAACTGCAGCGATCGATGTTGGGAAGAATGCTGCAAATGCTGCATGCATTGATACCTCGTATTCCTCTACAGCAACACCAAGTGATGAAAGCTGTGACATTGTTGATACGATTCCCTCTTTTGCAACAAAGCCTGAAAGAGAAGAAGCAACAGCCTGCCATGTACCAAATCCAAGAGGCTGGAATATAGGAGCAATTGCTCCACCGATTGCAGCAAGGATTGAATTTGCAGTATCTTCTACCATTCCGAATGCTCCGTCAACAACACCATATGATCCAAGGAACCACATAACTACGCAGCAAAGGAAGAGGATCGTACCGGCTTTCTTGATGAATGCCCAAACTCTTTCCCATACATGTAAGAGAACGCTCTTAACACCCGGAAGATGATATGCTGGGAGCTCCATAACGAATGGTACAGGATCACCGGCAAACATCTTTGTCTTTTTAAGAATTATACAATAGATAACAACAAGGCCGATACCTGCAAAATACATAACAGGTGCCATCCACCATGATCCACCCATAAGGAATCCTGCAATAAGTGCTATAACAGGAAGCTTAGCACCACATGGGATCATTGTAGTTGTGATCATTGTCATTCGTCTGTCTTTCTCAGATTCAATAGTCCTTGTTGCCATAATACCAGGAACACCACATCCTGATGAAATAAGGAATGGGATAAAGCTCTTTCCTGATAATCCGAATTTACGGAAAATTCTATCCATGATAAATGCAACACGAGCCATATATCCGCAATCCTCAAGGAAGCTTAAGAAAAGGAATACAATAGCCATCTGAGGTACGAATCCGATAGGTGCACCGATACCTGCTATAATTCCGTCTACAACAAGAGATCTTACTCCGTCAGATGCACCAAGTGTATCCATAAGAGCAGTTGCACCGTTTGTTATCCATTCCCCGAAGAGAACATCATTTGTCCAGTCTGTAACAACAGTACCTACAGTTGTTACTGCTATATAATAAACTAAGAACATTACACCGGCAAAGATAGGAAGTGCAAGGAATCTGTTTGTAACGATTCTGTCAATCTTATCTGATACAGAAAGCTCTCCCTGCTGTCTTTTCTTTTTAACGGTTTTTGAAATTATATCTGTAATGTAATCATATCTCTGGTTTGTGATGATAGATTCTGAATCATCATCCATTTCCTTTTCACATGCAGATATATGCTCCTCGATATGTGCTTTTAGATCACTTGAGATCTTTACATTTTCAATTGCTTTTTCGTCTCTTTCAAAAACCTTGATAGCAAACCAACGAAGCTCAGCCTTATCTACAAGCGGCTCAATTGACTCTTCAATATGAGCAATTGCGTGCTCTACAGGTCCGTGGAATACATGCGGCAACTCCTGTTTTTTATTAGCTTTTGCAATTTCAATACAGGTCTTAGCTGCTTCCATGACATTTTCACCTTTTAAGGCAGAAATCTCAACAACCTTGCATCCAAGTTCCTTGCTCAGCTCTGCGATGTTGATATTGTCACCGTTCTTACGTACAATATCCATCATGTTAATCGCTATAACAACAGGCAATCCTATCTCTACAAGCTGTGTTGTAAGATAAAGGTTACGTTCAATGTTTGTTCCGTCAATTATGTTAAGGATAACATCAGGTTTTTCATTAACCAGATAATTACGTGTAACAACCTCTTCAAGAGTATACGGGCTAAGTGAATATATACCAGGTAAATCCTGAATGATTATATCCTTATGGTCCTTAAGTTTTCCTTCCTTTTTCTCTACAGTAACTCCAGGCCAGTTACCTACATATTGGTTACTGCCGGTAAGAGCATTAAATAATGTTGTTTTACCGCAGTTTGGGTTACCTGCCAAGGCAATCTTGATACTCATGAAATTAAATCCCCCTTCTAAATTATTTCATCTCGAGAATATCAGCATCTTCTTTTCTAAGTGACAATTCATATCCACGTACAGTGATCTCAACAGGATCTCCAAGAGGAGCAACCTTACGAACATAGATCTGAGTTCCTTTTGTTATACCCATATCCATGATTCGGCGTTTAAGAGCACCTGTTCCATGAATTTTCAAAACCTCGGCGGTCTCACCGACCTTAACATCTCTAAGTGTCTTCATTGACTTCCCTTTCTTCTGTTTATTTCATATCTATCATTATTTTTCGGGACATTTCCTGTGTAATTGCAAGTCTTGATCCCTTCAAATTAACAATAACATTTCCATCTCCGGAGGCACTTATAATCTCTGCCTGTGTTCCAACAACAAATCCAAGATCCTCTAAATGCTTTTTCATATCCGGTGTTCCCGATATTTTGGCAACCAAAATCTTACTGCCAGTTTTTGCGAGTGTTAAAGGTAACATCTCTTCCCCCTCTCTGCAAATCATATATTACGGTCACATAAAGTTTGACACTGCTAACTATACCACTCATTTATTAAAAGTCAATAAAAAAAAGTTAAACATTGCTAACTAAAAAAGGTCAATAATTGTGCAAAATCGCAATTATTGACCTTTTTATATTGAGAATTAACTTTTAAAGTCTCTTAATACAGCTGTCTTAGAGTAATTATTTAAGGTTCTCTACAAGCTTCTGCATCTCCTCTGATGATACTGCATCTGAAATGCTGATAGAATATGAATAATCTCCTGATGTCCAAACAGCTAATTTTACAGAATCCTTATCCTCACCCTTAAATGTTGCTGTAATCTCTCCTACCGTAACTTCTTCCTCCGAGGCATATTCATTGTAGTCGCCGCTGATATCTCCGTCATCCTTTGCTTTTCTAACAGAATCGTCTCCATCATTGATCTGAACTTCTATCTCATTTAATCCGGCACATACTCTGTAAATGGCATCATCTGCTTCAGACCATGCCTCCGGAAGAGTAATTTCAAATCCGACAGCCTCCTCTGCCTCATCAAGAGTTTTGTATTCCTCCCATGGATTAGCCATACCAACGCTGCTTGATATCTTAGTGCTTGTATTTGTTGCACAGCCTGTTAATGTAGCAATTACGGCAGCTGCGCATGCTGCTATGATAATTTTCTTCTTCACGTATTAAATCTCCTTTGTCCTGTTGACCTATGAACATTGTATTAGTCAATAATAAACAGCTGCTTTTATTTTGTCAAACAAAACACTATTGCAGGCGGGATATTTAATATACATCATATTGAAAATCGAAATAAATACTTTTTATTATCCCATAAAATGAATTGTTGTAAACAGAACCTGAAGTGTATTTGCTACTGTTGACATACTTTTTATGAAGATATCAAGTGCAACACCGACAACATCTTTTCTCGTATCGCCTACTGTATCTCCTGTAACAGCTGCTTTGTGTGCTTCAGAGCCCTTTCCATGTCCTTCAATGGCTTCACTTTCAATATATTTTTTTGCATTATCAAAAGCACCACCCGAATTCCCCATAAAGAGTGCCCTTGGTATAGCAACTATTGTAGCTCCGATAAGAATTCCTCCTACAAAGTATGCTCCGAAGATAAAGCCGCCGATCACCGGGATGC
>CAVLAA010000081.1:0-9334 GCA_963660835.1 bacterium | reverse complement strand
AGTCATGAAACTCTTCCAGAAAGCATCACACAGCAATCCTCAGGTAAGAGAGCTTGAAAAGAAGCGTACTGAGCTTCGTACTAAAATGAATAAAGCCGGCAGCAATATGAGTCTTAAAAATGACAAAAAGCCTCATAAGGAGCTTAAACCATCTGATATAAAGATCGGCGACAGCGTAAAGGTCTTAAGCATGAATCTAAAAGGCACTATTACAACAAAGCCGGATAATAAGGGCAATGTGATAGTACAAATGGGTATCCTGAAATCCAAGATCAATATTTCAGATCTTGAGCTTACTGATGAACCAATGGTTACTGCCAAGAATTATATATCAGGAAATGCCGGCAAAATAAAATATGCAAAGACTATGTCTGTTTCACCCGAAATCAATCTTCTCGGAAAAACAGTCGATGAGGCTGTTGCTGAACTTGATAAATATCTCGACGATGCATACATATCTCATCTGTCCGAGGTTAGAGTCGTACACGGAAAAGGAACAGGCGCATTAAGAAGAGGTATTCATTCTTTTCTTAAGGGGCTTTCAATAGTTAAAGAATTTCACCTTGCAGAATTTGGTGAGGGTGATGCCGGAGTAACTATTGTCAAATTCAGAAATTCATAAATGGAGAACTTATATGCTTAATAAACAAAAAATTTTAATAGTTGATGATGACAATAATATTGCAGAGCTGATATCTCTTTACCTTACAACAGAATGCTTTGAATGCAAAATTGTAAACGACGGCGAGGAGGCATTAAAGACCTTTACATCATTTGCACCTGATCTGATACTCCTTGATCTTATGCTTCCCGGAATGGACGGCTATCAGGTTTGCAGAACAATAAGGCAGACCTCACAGACACCTATAATAATGCTTTCTGCTAAGGGTGAAGTATTTGATAAAGTTTTAGGACTGGAGCTTGGCGCAGATGACTATATGATAAAGCCTTTTGATACTAAGGAGCTTGTTGCAAGAGTTAAAGCAGTGCTAAGACGTTTCAAATCACAGACATTGCCGTCTTCTGCTTCGACTGAAAATGGCAAATATGTTGAATATCCGGATCTTTCGATCAGCCTGACAAATTATTCTGTAACTTATAAAGGAAAGATTGTCGAAATGCCGCCGAAGGAGCTTGAACTGCTATATTTTCTTGCTTCTTCACCTAACCAGGTATTTACACGTGAACAGCTTCTTGATCATATTTGGGGATATGAATATGTTGGAGATACCCGAACAGTTGATGTTCATATAAAGAGACTTCGTGAAAAAATAAAGGATCACGAAAATTGGTCTATAAGTACAGTTTGGGGAATTGGTTATAAATTCGAGGTGAAATCCTGATGAGACATAAACTTAGCTTTAAGTTTATAATTGTATATCTTATAGTTGCTGCAAGCGGTTTTTTGGCTATATCGACCATAGGAAGTTATCTTGTAAATAGATCTCTTATCTCTTCAAAAAGTAAAAGCTTATATAATGTAGCACAGGAAATAGCTTCTGAATACGATAATTACTCCTCTTTTTCCTCAGAATCTCTTTACAGCAACCTTTGTGCTATATCCAAATTTGAAAACGCAGCGATTATGCTTCTTGATCAAAACGGCACAATATATGCAGATACATCTCAGGCGTACTCTCGTACTCATACCGAAAAGATAAGTGACTTTGATCCTGCACATCTCAACAATGGATATTATACAATAGGAAATTTTTTTGATACGTTTAGCGAAGATAATCTCTCCGTTGTTGTACCTATAACCTCTAAAATATATATAAGAGGATACATTACGATCCATATTCCAATGAGGCTTTTATATGCCGAACGTGAAGGTATTCTAGGCATAATGCATATCGTATGCATCATTATATTTTGCATAAGTCTTTTAGTTCTTATAATGATGAACTTTTGGGTTTATAAGCCTTTAAACGCATTGATAAAGGGTACAAAGCAATTTGCGGCAGGTAATTTTAATGAAAAAATAGATATAAGATCAAACGATGAAATAGGTTATCTTGCCGAAACGCTTAACTATATGGGAAGTGAGATCAACAAAACAACAGAATATCAACACAAGTTTATCTCAAATGTATCGCATGATTTCAGATCGCCTTTAACATCGATCAAAGGCTATTTACAGGCATTTAAGGATGGTATCATTCCTGCCGATATGCAGGAAAAATATATAGATATAATTATAGCTGAAACTGAAAGATTAAATAAGCTCACGTCAGAAATGCTTTCTCTTGACAGTATTGACAACAGAGTTCGAAGAATTAACTATAGCAAGTTTAACATAAATAAGCTCATTAAGGACACTGCCTTGTCCTTTGAAGGAACCTGTATCAATAAGAGCATAAAATTCATACTTCTTTTAGAGGGCGATGAGCTTTTAGTATATGCTGATTTCAGTAAAATACAGCAGGTAATGTACAATCTAATTGATAATGCTATTAAGTTCAGTAATCCAAATTCATCTATAGACATAGAAACGACTCTGAAAAAAGAAAAAGCCTACATCAGCGTGAAAGATCACGGAGTAGGGATATCAAATAGTGAAATATCAAAAATCTGGCAGCGTTTTTATAAAACCGACTCGTCAAGAGGAAAGGATAGAACAGGCACAGGACTTGGGTTATCAATAGTACGTGAAATAATAAAGGCTCACGATCAGAAGATTACCGTTGTGAGCACCGAGGGTGTAGGCACTGAATTTACCTTTACCCTCGATGCAGTTATATCGGATGATACAAAATAATAGCTGCAAGTATTTAAAAATTCATTTCAAATAAAGAAAACTGATTTGATTCCGGAAGGTCATTAAGTATTCCTGTCTGAACAAGATAGTCTACCACTGACTTACTTACCTTTGTTCTGTTTTTGAAATCCTCTTGAGAGATAAATTTTCCGTCCTTTGCAGCAGCAACAACAGCATCGGCAGCTTTATCTCCGAGTCCATCTATTGAATCAAGGGACGGCATTAATTTGTCGTCTTTTATTTTAAATCTATGAGCCTTGGCTTCGTATATATCAACCGGAACAAAATCATATCCTCTTGCATACATTTCCCTTACTATTTTCATATCCTTAAGAGTATCCTGTTCTTTTTTTGAAAGCTCATTGCTCCTTGCATTGTAATCATCTATAAACTGCAGAAGCCTTTCCTGGCCTCTGCACATTATATCATAATTCATTGCTGAAGCTCGGATTGAAAAATATGCTGCGTAATAGGCAAGCGGATAATATATCTTGTACCATGCAATCCTATATGCCATCATAACATAAGCCGCCGCATGTGCCTTCGGAAACATATATTTTATCTTTTTACATGACCAGATATACCAATCCGGAACATCATGCTCCTTCATCAGCTCTTCCCATTGAGGAGTAAGCCCCTTTCCTTTTCTTACAGCTTCCATGATCTTAAATGACTGCTCACTCTCAACACCTTTTCCGATAAGATATATCATAATATCATCTCGAGTACATATAGCGGTGGCAATAGTTGCATTTCCCTGAGCTATAAGCTCTTTGGCATTTCCGAGCCAAACGTCAGTTCCATGTGAAAGTCCTGATATACGTATAAGGTCAGAAAAGGATTCCGGCTTGGTATCTATAAGCATCTGCATAACAAAATCAGTTCCGAATTCAGGAATTCCAAGGCATCCAAGCTTGCAGTCACCTATTGACGAAGGCTTGATTCCAAGTGCATCAGTAGATTTGAAAAGACTCATGACCTTTGGTTCATCCAGAGGCACATCCTTTGCATTTGTGTCAGTAAGATCCTCAAGCATCCTTATCATTGTAGGATCATCATGTCCAAGTATATCCAGCTTTAAAAGGTTAGAATCTATTGAATGATAATCAAAGTGAGTTGTGATTATATCACTTGAAATATCATTTGCCGGATGCTGAACAGGTGTAAATGAATTTATATCCTCTCCATGAGGAAGAACAATTATTCCACCAGGATGCTGACCTGTCGTACGCCTGATTCCGGTACATTTAGAAACAATTCTTTCTATTTCGCAGTTTCTCTTATGAATACCTCTTGTCTCATAATATTTTTTTACATATCCATATGCTGTTTTATCTGCCAGTGTTCCTATTGTGCCGGCTTTAAATGTCTGTCCGGTACCGAATATAACCTCCGTATATTTATGAGCATTACTTTGATATTCACCCGAAAAATTCAAGTCAATATCCGGTTCCTTGTTGCCTTCAAATCCAAGAAAGGTCTCAAACGGTATATCAAAGCCCATCTTTTTAAGCGGAGTTCCGCAGCTTGGACATGTCTTATCAGGCATATCACAGCCACAGCGTCCACTATAGGCCTTCACCTCATCAGAATCAAAATCGCAGTAATGACAATTAGGACAAAGATAATGAGCACTCAGAGGATTAACCTCTGTTATTCCGGCCATTGTTGCAACAAATGATGAACCGACGGAACCACGCGAGCCAACCAGATATCCATCCTCATTTGATTTCCAAACCAGCTTCTGGGCTATTATATACATAACAGCATATCCGTTTGAAATAATTGAATTAAGCTCTCGTTCAAGTCGTGTAGTAACCTGTGATGGCAGATTTTCACCATAGATCCTATGTGCTTCCTCGTAACAGATCCTTCTTAGATCAGAATCAGAATTTTCAATGACCGGAGGGAATTTTCCAGCCCTTATAGGCGATATTTTTTCACACATATCAGCTATTTTTTGCGGATTTTCCACTACAACCTCAAAGGCCTTTTTTTCGTCAAGGTAATTAAACTCTTTCAGCATTTCATCTGTTGTTCTAAGATAAAGCGGTGCCTGTTTATCAGCGTCATCAAAGCCCTGTCCGTCCATAATAATGCTTCGATATACCTTATCTTCAGGATCCATAAAATGTACATCTCCTGTAGCTACGACCGGTTTATTGAATTCCTTGCCTAAAGCTATGATTTTTTTATTTACTTTTATCAGATCTTCTTCTGAGTTTATTCCGTCTGCACCATCATCATCGATCAAATAACTGCTGTTTCCAAGTGGCTGAACCTCAAGATAATCGTAAAAGTTTACAATAGCTGATAAGGCTTCATCTGAAAGTCCTCTGATTATACCCTGATATAGCTCTCCTGCCGCACATGCTGTACCAATGATTAGACCGTCTCTGTATTTTTCGAAGATCGATTTCGGAATTCTGGGTCTCCTGTAATAATATTTAAGATGTGATTCCGATATCAATCTGTAAAGATTTACACGTCCTATTTCATTTTTAACAAGAACAACAGCATGATTTGTCGGAAGATGCCTTATTGCATCCTCTGAAAGAACGCCTTTTTCATCAAGCGTATCCAGATCCTCTATGCCCTGCTCTTTTAACTTTTCACAAAGCTTAAGAAATATCTGTGCCGTGCATTCTGCATCATCAACAGCACGATGATGGTTATCCAAAACGACTCCAAGATTCTTCGCAACAGTATCCAGTTTAAATCTTGTAAGTCTCGGAAGTAAAAACCTTGAAAGTGCAACTGTATCAAGCACTGTTGCTTCAAAATCTATCCCGAGGTTTTCACAGTTTTTCTTTATAAATGAATAATCAAAGGATGCATTGTGTGCAACCAACACCGCACCTTTACAAAATTCTATAAATTCCGGTAAAATTTCATCTATTGTTCTGGCTTTGACAACCATAGAGTCGTTAATGCTTGTAAGCTGCTCAATTCTAAGCGGAATAGGTATTTGAGGATTTACAAAAGTAGAAAATCTTTCTGTTATTTTCTGTCCTTCAACTCGAACTGCTCCAATTTCAATTATCCTTGAATGTTCAGGCGAAAATCCTGTCGTCTCAAGGTCAAATACCACATATGGTGAATCAAGAGTCTGCCCCATAGGATTTTGAACCATACCCTTTTTATCATCAACAAGATAGACCTCGCATCCATATATTACCTTGAAGGGTGATGAGATTTTCTTTAATTCTTTTTTATCTATATCTGGATGCTTCTCTTTGTATTTTTCTCTGAATTTATCATCTATTTTCATCAGAGCTTTATTTGCCTCCGGGAAGCTCTGTACAACTCCGTGATCGGTGATCGCTATAGCAGGCTGTCCCCATTCGTATGCCCTTTTTACAAGATCTGCAGCATCTGTAACGCCATCCATATCGCTCATTTTTGTATGGCAATGCAGTTCTATTCTTTTTTTATCTGATAAATCCTTTCTTGTTTCACCGAATGCCGATATTAATCTTATACCTATTACAAAAGAGACTGTAAGTTCATTGGAAAATGTATCAAATGCTATTTTTCCCTTAAGTTTAATAAATTTTCCTTTTGAAAGACTGCCTTTTATTTCATTATATTTGTCAGGATGCAAAAACATCTTGGCCATGATCGTATCTGTGAAGTCCGTAACGGCAAACATAAAGAGGATTTTTCCGCTCTTTAATTCTCTGAAATCAGTAGATAAAATCTGTCCTCTTATTACTGCCTCGCCTATACCCTCTTCTATTTCACTTATCGGTATAGAATCCTCTCTTACATCTCTTCCGTAAACTACATTTGGATCATCTGATCTGAAATCATCATCCTTATTTGATCTATTAGGCTGCTTTCTTTTTGGCTGTGAAGACCTGTTTTCTTTTTCTATTATATGATCTTCAGGTTTATTTGCAGTTAGATAAGGCTCTGTTTGATCGTTAAATTCAAAAATTGTATTTATATGTCCTTCATTGAGTTTTAAAAGGATCCTGATATCAAATCCACATCTTTTATTGAAAACATACTCTATATATTCTACCAGTTCATTTTCTTTTTCTTTATAAATACCCATATCAGGGACAATAACTGTTATCTGGTCGTCCGTAATATTAAAATCAGCGCACTTAAATAAATGAGAAAGCACAGGGCTTTTCTCATTTAATTCAAAATTCATGCTGTTATTATAGCTGTCAAAAAAGCGCTTTGGAGTATACTGGCTTGATAAAATAAAATGCTCTTTTATTTTTACAGATATCGCATAATCCTTAAATAATTGATTTTTGATAGCCATTTCAAGTCTTAAAAGATTTTTTCGATGAAGCCACTGATGCGAAGATATAAAGATCGTTACAGTTGTTTTATCATTGCTAAGCGAAATTCTTTCAACTTCAATAATGTCTGTAAGCTCACAAAGATCATTTTCAAGTGTAAGCTTTGGAAATACATCTTTAAATTGCTTTGTCATTATTTCCATTTTATGCCTGCCAATTATCTAATTCAAATTTAAGAGCATCAATAAGCTCACTTTCGGGAAGCTTTTTGATTATCTCACCTTTCTTAAACAAGAGTCCTTCACCTCTGCCGCCTGCAATACCAAGATCTGCTTCACGAGCCTCTCCCGGTCCGTTTACCGCACATCCCATTACAGCAACCTTTATGTCGTATGGATAGTTAAGAACAAGCTTCTCAGCCTGTGAAGCTAATTCAATAAGGTCAATCTGCGTTCTTCCACAGGTTGGACATGCTACGATATCTATACCGCCATGTCTAAGACCAAGTGTTCTCAAAATAAGTTTTGCGGTTTTTATCTCTTCTACAGGGTCTGCACTAAGAGATACTCTTATAGTATCTCCGATTCCCTGATAAAGAATTACACCAAGACCTACTGAGGATTTTATGCTTCCTGAGGCTAAGGTTCCTGTTTCTGTTATACCAACATGAAGCGGATAATCTGTTTTTTTTGATATGATCTCATGGGCTCTGATGCACATCATAACATCTGAGGATTTTATACTTATAACGAGATTATCATATCCCATATCCTCGATCAGCTTTACCTTGTCAAGAGCACTTTCAACAAGAGCCTCTGCACAGACTCCTCCATATTTTTTCAAAAGTCCGGCTTCAACAGACCCACTGTTTACTCCGACTCGGATAGGTATATTTTTTTTCTTTGCAGCATCAACAACACACTTTACCTTTTCACTGCTTCCGATATTTCCCGGGTTTATTCTTATCTTGTCGGCACCTGCTTCTATAGCTGCTATAGCCAGCTTATGATCAAAATGAATATCTGCAACAAGCGGAATAGATATTTCCTTCTTTATATCAGCGATCGCCTTTGCTGCTTCCATAGTCGGTACTGCACATCTGATTATTTCACATCCGGCATTTTCCAGTCTGTTAATCTGCTCTACTGTAGCTTCTACATCTTCTGTTCTTGTATTTGTCATAGACTGGATCAATATATCAGATCCTCCACCTATGATCTTATTTCCGATATGAATTCTTTTTGTATTATTTCTGTACATCTTTTGTCCTTTTATATGTAATAAAAGCATAAGACATGCCTTCGTATTCGTTTATATCACTTTCATCTGTTATTTCCCATTCAATACTTGCGTCAAGATCCGGAAAAAAAGTATCCGCATCAAATGCGTGGTAAATCTTTGTTATATATCCTTCATTGCAGTATGGCAAAAATGTCTTATATATTTTGCCTCCGCCGATAACATAGATATCTTTGTCCGGATATTCACTGATATATTTTAAAACATCATCAATGCTGTTAGCTATGATCGCATCGTTTTTTTTATATTCTAAGTCTGATGTAAGGACAATATTTACTCTGTTTTTTAACGGATTTCCACCCGGAAAGCTTTCAAGTGTTTTTCTTCCCATTATTACAACCGAATTCTTTGTTGTTTCTCTAAAAAACTTCATATCCTCTGGAATAGAAATAAGAAGGTTATTTTTATATCCTATCCCCCAGTTTTCATCTACTGCCGCAATAAATTTCATTATTTCCTCTTTTCATGTGTTATTCATGTCAAATAGATATTCGCAATTGAAGCAAGGTTCTTCCTTGATTCGGTTAGATGGCAATGGGAATATCCTTTATTTGTTCCCCATGAATATAATTTTCTACATATACGTCTTTTGTTGTAAAATCATAGAAATTTTTGATATCAGGATTCAGGCTTACTTTAGGAGCCGGAAACGTTTCTCTTTTTATAAGCTCCTTGATAATCGGTACATGCCTGTCATAAATATGCGCATCTGCAATCACATGAACCAACTCTCCTGCTTCCATATCAGAAACCTGGGCAAATGCCATAAGCAGTAATGCATACTGACATACATTCCAATTGTTAGCAGCTAAAACATCCTGGGAACGCTGATTTAAAATTGCATTCAATGTCAGCTTATCGTGTCCCTTCTTTTGCTCTACATTAAAGGTCATTGAATATGCACATGGATAAAGAGCCATATCCGCCAGATCACTATGAACATAAATATTTGTCATAATCCTTCTGCTGAATGGATTGTTCTTCAGATCAAATAAAACCCTGTCTACCTGATCCATAT
>CAVLAA010000080.1:0-9480 GCA_963660835.1 bacterium | reverse complement strand
GTTATAGTGTGAATTTTAAATGTGCAAACAAAGAAGTTTTTAATAGCTTTAAGAGTATTATGCAGGATGACTACTCGATTTGGTCAATATGTCAGGATGTAGGAATTTTAGCCAATAAATGGTCTTATTATTATATAGAAAGTTTAAATATGGTGCATATAAACTTTAGCTAGATGGGAAATATGCTGTTTTCTGTGCGGTTTATATTGTGCGGTTTGAATAAAATTACAATTGAATTTTTGGTTGCAGATGGTATAATACGTCAGCAATAAAAATAAAGAGGTAAGGGGTGAGCTGTTTGAAAAAAATTATTACAGTTTTAAGCGCAGTTCTGGTCTTGCTTGCTATATCTCCTGTTGGAGTTTTTGCAGCGACTGAGGGCGAAAGCTCAGTGGCATCGGTACCGTTATGGCTCTGCATTCCTTTTGCAGGGCTTTTGCTATGTGTAGCTGTCATGCCGCTTTTAAGAGCTGAATGGTGGGAAAAAAATCAGCCATTGGTAGTTGTTTTGTGGATCATACTTATGATCATTCCTTTTGCATTTGTTTATGGTGCAGGAGATGCGTTCGAGACTGTACTTGACTGCATACTGAATGATTATCTGACATTCATTATTTTGCTGTTTGGGCTTTACTGCGTCGCAGGTAATATTACCGTAGATGGTGATTTCGCAGGTTCGCCGATAGTAAATGTATGTCTATTGGCACTTGGAACATTGCTTTCGAGCTGTATAGGAACAACCGGTGCGAGTATGCTGATGGTACGTCCTGTTATCAAGATGAATTCATGGAGAAACCGAAAGGCTCATATCATGATCTTCTTCATCTTCATGGTTTCAAATATGGGCGGTATATTAACACCTATAGGTGATCCGCCGCTTCTGATGGGCTTTATGAGAGGTGTTCCATTCTTCTGGAGCCTTAGCCTGTTTCCGGTCCTTATATTTAATATGGTCATTCTTTTATTTGTGTTTTATCATTTGGATAAACATTTCTACAGAAAGGATATCATTGAAGGACGTAAGCCTGACATAAGAAAGCCCGGAACAGAAATCCATATCAGAGGACTTCACAACATTGTTTTCCTTGTAATGATAGTTGCCGCCGTTATTTTGAGCGGTGTACTTCCTACACTTCCTATGTTCCAGGATGCATCAGGAAATACACTCGGAATACATTTCTGCTCAGATGTGGTACTCAGCTATCCGGCAATAATTGAGATAGCGATAATACTTTTGGCTGCATATCTCTCATTTAAGACTACAGATAAGAGCATACGTGTAAGCAACCACTTTACGTGGGGTGCTATCAAGGAGGTTGCTGTTTTATTTATAGGTATATTTATAACAATGCAGCCTGCACTTATGTTATTGAAGGCAGTTGGACCTAATCTTGGAATTACAGAGCCGGCTCAGATGTTCTGGGCTACAGGCGCATTATCAAGCTTCCTTGATAATACACCGACATATCTGGTATTTTTAACAACGGCAGGCACACTTGGACTTACCGGAGGAATTGCTACAAGTGTTGGAAATATTCCGGTCAAATTCCTTTCGGCTATTTCATGTGGTGCGGTATTCATGGGTGCTAACAGCTATATCGGAAATGCGCCAAACTTTATGGTTAAGTCGCTTTCAGATGAAAACGGTATTAATATGCCGTCCTTCTTTGGATATATGGGATGGTCCGTCTGCTTCCTGATACCGTTGTTCTTCATCGATATGCTTGTATTCTTTTTATAAGAGAGGAGGATCGATATGCAGGATAATAATAACCAGGAAAAATGCAGAGAGCTTGCAACAAGGCTTTATGAATTAGACGGAGAGGTTTATAAAAGTGTCGGATCTTCTCTTGGACGTACATTTTCAGGTGACAGGGAAAGTACGATACGTAACCTGACCGGACTTATGTATACAAAACCGGACGGACATCTCTTGCGAAGCGAGATCGCTCTTATCGGAAATATGGCAAGAACCATAGAGGATAAGGCTGAGAGAAGCCGCCTGATGAGAAAATATGATGACATATTTAAGGAGATCGCAAAGCTTCCGAATACATTTGGCAGCGATATCATGGATATTGAGCGAGCACCATACAATTATCTGCTTATGCAGCGCCTTAAAATATCCAAGAATGACCGCAGAGTCATATGTATAAGCCGTACGCAGGGAAGTGCCGGAAATGATATAGGCTTTGGACTTGCAGACAGACTAAAGATTAATTATTACGATGTAGAAATATTTAATCAGGTGCTTAGAAGGCTTGAAGCCGAAAAGGGTGCGGTAAATGATGCGGAAAGTTTTGCAGACTTCGATAAATACAGAAAGCACAGCCTAAGCATTAAGAAATGGATCCAGAATGTCAACAGATATCATGGACTTCCGAGAAAGGATGCAGTTTTCTTCAATATGAGTGATCTGATCTGTGAGCTTGCAAGAAGAGAGGACTGTGTGATAATGGGACGCTGTGCAGATACTATTTTGAGAAACAACGGTATTCCGCACGTTAATATCTTTATTACTGCACCTTTTGAGACTCGTGTCAGACATGTCATGGATTCAAAGGACATGAGTATGAAGAATGCGGCACGTTTCCTTAAAAAGATGGATAAGCAGCATAAGGATTATTATAATTTCTATGGCGGGTCTAATTGGGGAAAGCCAGAGAATTATGATCTTTGCATAAACAGTGCAAGCTATGGTATCAAGGAAACTGAAAACCTTGTATTAAAGCTTTTGAATAATCAGATAAATGAATAAATAGCAATGCAGCTTTGTGGCATTGCCAACATTAAGCCGGTTGTAAGCATGTGAGATCATGCTGCAGCCGGCTCTTTAATTTTTTGAAAAATAATAAAGATAAAAATATAATATGAGCAAATACAATGATATAATTAATCTGTCGTATCCTATATCAGGTAAGCATATAATGATGTCACTTAGGTGAGGAGATATATTCGGAGAAAAATGAATATTGAAGGGAGAAGATTATGGAAAGACTTATAGTCGCAGTCGTTTCAAATGCGGCGCTTACAGCGATTATATATATGTCTCAAAGATATACTGCATTTAAGAAGCTGCCACATATGCTTGAACAGCTTATAATAGGTGTTATATTTGGAATGCTTGCAGTATATTCGAGTGAAAACGGGATCATTTATGGCAAATATATAATAAATGTCCGTGATTCCGCAGTTATGAATGCCGGACTTATTTTCGGAGCACAGGCAGGTATTATCAGCGGTATTATCAGCGGCATTAACAGAATGTTTTTTGAGACGGCAGATCTTACTCAGATCGCAGGGGCAATATGCACAGTGCTTGTAGGTGTTGTATCAGCTATTTCGCGTAAGCTCATGTTTGATGATAAAAAGCCTACATGGGCATATGGTGTCGGTCTTGCATGCGTATGCGAGGACATATATATGCTGCTCATATTTTTGCTGAATTTTGATGATTCATCTACAGCATTTTTAGTTGTTCAAAGCAGTACACTTCCTTTATGTATAGGAAATGCGGTTACTGTAGCTATTGCAATCATCATTGTTACGGTATTGAGCGGAGAAAAGCTGTTCAAACGCAAAAAAAATACAAGAATTGCACAGAAATTTCAGCAGGGACTTTTTATATGTATTTGCATAGCGTATTTCTTTACCAGCTGGTTTACATTCAGACTGCAGAGCAATATGGTAGAGAGGCAGGCAGCAGATGATATTATCCAGACAGTCCAGGAGGTTCATCAGGATATTTTGGATGCTTCGGATTCAAATCTTCTGTCGATCGCAAATGATATAAAAGAGGATTACTGTAGTTATGGCTGGTCTCTTTCATGGCTTGCGGCTTATTATGAAGTTTCGGATATAAACATATTCGGAAAGGACGGCATAGTAATAAAATCAAATCATTCCTACCTTGTAGGCTATGATATGAACAGCGGCAAGCAGTCATCGGAATTTATGTGTCTGTTTGACGGAAAAAAAGAATACGTACAGGAATTTCAGTCAAGCTCATTTGATTCAAGGATAAAACGAAAATATGCGGCTGTTTTGCTGCCGGATGGCAATGCCATACAGGTCGGTTATTCGTATAAAAAATATAAGAGCGATATAGATGAGAGGATTTCAAATGAATTTAAAAACAGGCATATAGGGGAAAACGGCTTTATAATGATAGCTGATGAGGATCAAAATGTGGTTGGATCGGTAGTGAATAACACGCCTCTTACATTGTCTGACCTTTATATTGACCTAACAGATACCAAAGAGAATACAATATACAAAACATCCGAAAAAGGTACACCGTATTTTTTTGCATATATATATGAGGAGGATTATTTCATTGTAGGTGTACTGCCTGTATCAGAGGCTTATTATATGAGAGATGTTACGGTATATGTAAGTCTTATTGTTGAGATAATCATATTTACATCACTATTCCTTTTGGTATATTTCCTTATAAAGAAGGTTATAATAAACAATCTTCACAGGATAAACAGCAGCCTTGCAAAGATAGCCGAGGGCGATCTGAATATAACAGTAAATGTCAGATCAAATGCAGAGTTTTCATCACTTTCAGACGATATAAATACAACAGTTGATACATTGAAAAAATATATCCAAGATGCGGAAACGAGAATAGATAAAGAGCTTGAATATGCTAAGGAGATACAGCTTTCTTCTCTGCCGTCTGTATTTCCTCCTTATCCTGAAAAGAAAAGCTTTGATATATATGCAGGTATGTATACGGCAAAAGAGGTCGGAGGAGATTTTTATGACTTCTATATGCTCGACGAAAATCATATAGCATTTCTGATCGCGGATGTATCAGGAAAAGGAATTCCTGCAGCACTCTTTATGATGACGGCGAAAACGACGATAAGAGACCTTGCCGAACGAGGTCTTGGCGTTGATGAAATCCTGACTCAGGCAAATGAAAAGCTCTGCAAGGGAAATGATGCCGGAATGTTTGTTACTGTATTTATAGCTATAATGGATCTGAAAACCGGAATTTTAAAATATTCAAATGCCGGACACAATCCGCCGCTGGTATTGCGCAAGAATGGAACATTTGAATATGTAAAGGTTAAAGCCGGGCTCGTTCTTGCCGGAATGGAAGGCATGAAATACAGAGTAAATGAAACTGTATTGGAACCGGGTGAGAGAATATTTTTGTATACGGATGGAGTTACAGAAGCAACAAATAATGATGAAAAGCTTTACGGAGAGGACAGATTATATAATTTTGTTAACAGCCATAAGTATGAGAATGCCAAAGTACTTATTAACAGCCTGAAGCAGGATATAGATGATTTTGTCGGAGATGCTCCGCAGTTTGATGACATAACTATGCTACTGTTTGATTATTTCGGAAATACACCTGTAAGAGTAAGAGAATTCCCGGCAAAGATCGAAGAATTGTCAAATGTACAGAGATTTTTTGATGAGGAGCTTGAAAAAGTAGGCTGTGATGCTAAAAAACAGCTGTCTATAAGCATTGCTATTGAGGAAGTATTTGCAAATATAGCACATTACGCTTATTCTAATGAAGAGGGCAGTGTAAAAGCAGAATTTTCATTTGATCCATCTGAAAACATTGCAAAATTCAGATTTAGGGACAAGGGTATGCCGTTTGATCCTCTTAAAAAAATGGATCCTGATATAACGCTTAAGGCAGATGAAAGAAAGGTTGGAGGACTTGGCATTTTCATAGTGAAAAAGACTATGGACAGCCTTGATTACAGATATGTAAAGGGTGAAAATATCCTGACAATGAAAAAGAAATTGAAATAGGAGGATTTGAAGAGGAAGCTTGAAAGCAAAACTTTCAAGTACACCTTGATGACACGGTTTGCGTGTAAAGAAAGAGAAAAATGGAATTAGTTAGTGAAGCAATTATTTTTGCGGCGAAGGCACATGACGGGATGCGGCGTAAAAAATCAGAGCAGCCATATATACTTCATCCGGTAGAGGCTGCAGCGATAGCAGGCTCTATTACAACTGATCAGGAGATAATAGCTGCTGCAGCACTTCATGATGTTGTCGAGGATGCAGGGATAACATTAGAAGAGATAAAAGAGAGCTTCGGAGAAAGAGTAGCCGAGCTTGTATTATCGGAAACAGAAAATAAAAGAGAAAAGCTTCCTGCAGAGGAGACGTGGGAAGTACGCAAAATGGAAGCTATAAAAATACTTAGCGAAACAAATGATATAGGTGTTAAAATACTTTATCTGAGTGACAAGCTGGCAAATTTGAGATCTATATATAATGAACTCGGAAAGGAAGGGAAAGCTTTTTGGCAGAGATTCAACCAAAAGAATCCGTCTAAGCAGGAGTGGTATTATCGTTCGATAGTGGCAAATACAAAGGAATTGTCTGCAACGCTTGCATGGAAGGAATTCAATGGATTGATCGATTCTGTTTTTGTTACCGGAAAATTTGATCAAAAGGAGGATAGCATATGAGTGAATATATAACTCATGATATTCAAGACGAAAAACTATGCATAAATTTTAATGGCCGAATTGATGCTTCAAATGCCGGCAGTGTTGAAGATGAAATTGCCAAAGTATGTGCAGCTGAAGGAAAAAAGGTAGCTGTTATCGATGCACAGGAGCTTGAATATATTTCAAGTGCAGGTCTTAGGATAATACTCAGGCTGAGAAAAGAGGAGCCGGAATTAACAATTATAAATGTCTCTCAGGAAGTATATGAAATACTTGATATGACAGGCTTTACGGAGATGATAAACGTAAAAAAAGCGTACCGCCGTTTGACCATTGAAGGTTGTGAGAAGATCGGAAAAGGTGCAAACGGCGCTGTTTACAGATATGATGCAGAAACAATTGTTAAGATCTATTTTAATTCAGATGCGCTGCCTGAAATACAGCGTGAAAGAGAGCTTGCAAGAAAGGCACTGATATTGGGCATTAATACGGCTATTCCATATGATATTGTCCGCATCGGTGACAGCTACGGAACAGTTATGGAGCTGCTTGCTGCAGAATCTCTTTCAAAGATGATACTTAAGAATCCGGATGATCTTGAAACGCCTCTTAAGTATTATATAGATATGCTTAGGCAGATCCATGCTACTAAGGTTAAGCCCGGTGAGATACCTAATATGAAGGAAAAAGCACTTAAATGGGCTGCCTTTGATAAGGATTACCTAGAAAAGGAAACAGGAGAAAAGCTTTATAAGCTTATTGAGGATATTCCTGATACCTGCAACATGCTTCATGGCGATTACCATACGAGCAATGTCATGGTCCGTGACGGAGAGGCTATGCTTATTGACATGGATACTCTGTGCATGGGACATCCCATATTTGAACTTGGATTTATGTTTAATTCATATGTGGGATTTGCCGAATTCAACAAGAGTACAACACTCATGGGACTGCCATATGAGCTTGCAAACAAATTTTGGCATATGGCTCTTTCGATGTATGTTGGAACAGATGACAGCGAAAAGCTTACTGAAATAGAGGATAAGGCAAGGATCATAGGATATATGAGACTGCTTCGCCGTACAGTAAGGAGAGAGGAGCCTGATAAAGAGGAACTCTTTGATTTGTACAAGGGAAGGCTTGAGGAGCTTATTCCTAAATTTGAAACATTGACTTTCTAGCATAATGGAATATAAGGGGGCTGACGCATTATACGGGTGCATCAGCCTCATTTTGAACAATAAGCCTTCATGCAGAAATTGTGCCTGCACAAGTTTCTATATGAACACGGATTGCAAGACGAGTAGGAGTCAGCCTACTCGATTTAAAGTTTATTGAGGAGAGATTATGAGATTATTTGATGTCTTGGGACCTGTAATGATAGGACCGTCAAGCAGCCATACAGCAGGAGCTGTTCGAATAGGATGGACTGCAGGAAGGCTTCTTGGAGATAAGCCTGCAGAGGCAAAAATAGGACTTCACGGGAGCTTTGCCCTGACCGGAAAGGGGCACGGAACAGACCGCGCGCTTATTGCAGGTATATTGGGAATGAAGCCGGATGACGAAAGGATACCAAACAGCTTTTCCATTGCCGAAAGTAAAGGCTTAAAATTTGATTTTTCAACAATTTATCTGAGAAATGCACATCCGAATACAGTCCAGCTAAAGCTTGTTGGAGTTCATGGCAGAACGCTTGATATAGTAGCAGAAAGCGTAGGCGGAGGGCGTATAATGATCCGCTCGATAGATGGTATAACCGCAAATTTCAGCGGAGAATACAATACACTTATAGTCCACAATATGGATACCCCGGGACATGTGGCGGCTGTTTCATCGGCACTCATGCAGCGCCATGTAAATATTGCAAATATGCAGCTGTATCGAAGCGCAGAAGGCAAATATGCCGTTATGATACTGGAATGTGATCAGCGTATACCTGATGATATAGAGCAATGGCTGAGCCATATAGACGGAATTATAAAAATTACTGTATTTAATCAGGAGGAAAATTAAAATGTCATTTGTCAGTATCAAAGCAATGCTGGAGGCTGCAGACAAAAACAGCAGTTCTCTGCATGAGACAATATGCACAAGTGATTGTGCAGAAAGCGGTATCAGCATGGAAGTTTCAAGAGAGCATATGCATTATTTATGGGATGTCATGAAAAAGACAAGTGATGACTATAATGCAGATGACCGTTCGAACAGCGGACTCATAGGAGGAGCAGCAAAAAAGGTCCACGATGCGGCTAAAGAAGGAGCATTGCTTGGGGATAAATATTTTACGGATGTAATTGAGGAGGCACTAAAGACAGCAGAATGCAATGCGTGCATGAAAAGGATAGTTGCAGCGCCTACTGCAGGAAGCTGCGGTGTTATTCCGGCTGTTTTGATCCCGTTTGCGAAAAAAAATGATCTTCCGGATGAAACAATGGAAAATGCACTATATGTTGCGGCAGGTATCGGACAGGTTATAGCATCCAGGGCATCTATATCAGGTGCAGAGGGCGGATGCCAGGCCGAGATAGGTGCGGCAAGTGCGATGGCAGCGGCAGCACTTACATATCTGATGGGCGGAAGTCCGACACAGTGTGAAAATGCTGTGGCATTTGCACTTGGAAACCTTCTTGGGCTTGTATGTGATCCCGTAGCAGGACTTGTTGAGGTCCCGTGTGTAAAAAGAAATGTCATCGGTGCGACAAATGCCATAAGCTCTGCAAATATGGCGATTGCAGGGCTTACAAGCTGCATTCCTGCAGATGAGGTTATAGATGCAATGGGCGAGGTTGGTGATCTAATGCATACAAGCCTCAGGGAAACAGGTATCGGCGGACTTGCAGGAACACCTACAGCAAAAAAAATAACCAAGGATATTCAGAAGGATAATAATGATGCACTGATCTTTTAAATAAGTCTTTACTTATTGTGAATCTTGAGTTATTATAATGTATATCAAACATAACCATATTAAATCATAAAATTCTTTTAACCTAATAAGGTTACTTACTAATTATCAGATGATGGGAGTGCTTTATAT
>CAVLAA010000079.1:0-9524 GCA_963660835.1 bacterium | reverse complement strand
TGGTATGCAGTTGATATGTAACCTATTTTTACACCTTTTGCGAACGGTATTATGCGAAAATAAACTAATTTATGCCAGAAAGCAAAAATTTACATAGGCTCATAAAGCCCGAAATATCAAGAAAAACTAAAAAATGCGAGGTTATGCAACAATGATAAAAGTGCTATTCATCTGCCACGGCAATATATGCCGCAGCCCAATGGCGGAATTTATTATGAAAAAATTAGTTGATGAACGCGGCTTATCTGATAGCTTCTATATAGAATCAGCTGCTACAAGCTCTGAGGAAATCTGGGGCGGCATCGGAAATCCGGTATATCCTCCTGCAAAGGCGGAGCTCTCTAAGCATGGCATAAGCTGCGAAGGAAAGCATGCAAGGCAGCTTATAAAATCTGACTACGATAACTTTGATTTTCTTATAGGCATGGATGAAATGAATATAAGGAATATCGAAAGAATGACCGGTCATAAGGATGGTAAAATCCGTCTTCTGCTTTCATTTACAGATAATGTAAGAGCTATCAGCGATCCCTGGTATACCGGCAATTTTTCAAAGACATATTCTGATATAAATGAAGGATGCGAGGCCTTTCTTAATTTTCTTATGTCAAAGGGCTTTATTTAATGTTTAACTTCTTGACTAATAGCCCAAATTAGACGAAAATGTCCTTAGGTTAAGGTTTTATGAATGACTAAAAGCGAGGGTTATTAACATGGGTAAAAAAAGATATGTGGCATATGTAGGTACATATACCCACGGAACAAGTAAGGGAATTCATTTATATGATGTGGATGTTGAAAACGGAACGCTTACCGAAAGAAAAGAAATCCCGGCAAGCAACTCTTCTCACTTATGTGTTTCCTTCAATAAAAAATTCTTATATTCAATAATAGATGCCGGTGTAGGCGTTTATGAGATCATGCCGGATGGCGATCTCAAATTCATCAACAAAAAAGAGATCGACGGCATGCGAGGCAGATTTCTTTCTGTTGACAGGACAGGTAAATACCTCTTTATCGGCGGATATCACGACGGCAAAGTCACAGTTATGCACACACACCACGACGGACGCTTAGGAAGCATTATGGATGGTGTATTCCATAAAGGAATCGGAACCTTTGCGGAACGCAATTCCCGTCCGCATGTTACCTGTGTTGTTCCTACTCCGGACAATAAATTTGTCTGCGCTGTCGACAACGGCATCGATCAGGTAAAGATATACAGCATTACAGACGAAAATACGCTTGCTCTTGCAGACACTCTTCGCTGTAAAAGAGAATCTGCTCCGAGTCTTTTAAGGTTTTCACCTGACGGAAAGCATGCATATATACTTGTACAGATTTTAAATAAAGTAGAGACATATTCATACGAATACAAGGAAGGCGACAAATATCCTACCTTCGAAAAGCTCCAGTGCCTGAGTACTATCTCAGATGAGCTTGACCCTATCCATGATGCTGCTGCCGGACTTCGTCTCTCACCTGACGGAAAATATCTTTTTGCGTCAACAGCAGGCGACAATACGGTTTCGATGTTCTCGATAAATCCAGAGGACGGAACATTGACAAAGGAATTTGCGCTTCCTATAAGCGGTGAATATCCAAAGGATCTTGCAGTATTTCCTGACGGCAAGCATATTGCTGTAGTCAATAATGAATCCGGCTCTATCACTACCTTCAAGATCAATTACGAAAAGAAGGTACTTACGATGAACAGCAAGCCACTTAAGATCGATACTCCAAGCTGTATACAGATATTTGAGCTTCCGGATGAGGATGATGAAGTATCAACTGTATCTGATGACGAAAACAAATAAATAATTGTACTATAAATGCTCCCACAGGATTGTTGATCCTTGGGAGCATCTTTATTTGGAAGTTTTTTAGGAAGTTTTTTGTTTCTTATTTTTTAAGCTTTACTTTATGGCATCGTAAAGCTTTTTCATATTCATATCTTCAAGATTAATTCCATATCTGTAGAATTTTACATTATGCTCAAGTTTCTTAAGCAGTGCAAGACTAAGAGCCATCAGCTCCTGGCTTTTAGGCTTATACATCTGCGAAAGAATCGAAATAAAAGCTTCTTTATATGAAATCTCCTGAATATAACTCTTGTCCGATCTTTTCAATATAACGATCGCCTTAAGCGGCACGATCGTATTGGTATTTTTGTTTTCCTTTCCGCACCATGGTGTTCCGCATGCAAATATCCCTTCATCTGTAAATCTTATAAGCGGCTTATCTCCGTTTACAACAAATGACCCTTCTATCTGTTTAATGAACTGATCAGCTCTTGTTGTTTTGCCTACACCGCTTTTAGCGCTAAGCATATAAGCTGCGCCATTGCATGCAATTACCGCACCATGCATCAAAACAGTCGAATACGAAATCATCTCCTCTGTGATCGCTCTGTATATTGAAAGAGTCTCTAGATATCCGTCAACGGCATCCTCATCATCACTGTTTTCTCTTTCGTATTCGATTGCTTTTTCTGAACTTTTTATACATATATCTGCCGGTTTATCGGTATCTAGGATATAATCCCTGCAAAGCTCATATACCTGTGTATGCAGGGACTGTATTTCCACGATCCTTCCGGCTATCTTTATCTTGAATTCTCTAACCATGTGCCATAGTATAACCTATTTTTATGTATACCGCTACAATTATGAAATATTTCAAGATTTCGCCTGCAAGATTAATTTTTTCTTTTCTTCATTTCCTCGATCATTACAGGAAGCACTTTGTTTACATCACCGACAATGCCTACATCGGCAACGTCAAATATAGACGCATCCTCATCCTTATTGACAGCTACTATATACCCTGAGCCTATCATTCCGGAAACATGCTGTGTCGCACCTGAAATACCGCATGCGATATAAAGCTTAGGAGCAACGATCTTGCCGGACTGGCCAACCTGATGAGCTCTTGAAACCCATCCGTCCTCTATTGCAGGTCTTGTAGCACCTACAACGCCTCCAAGCACCTCTGCAAGCTCTTCTACAAGTGCAAAGTTCTCTTTGCTGCCCATTCCTCGGCCGCCTGAAACGATTATCTCAGCTTCTTCAAGGTTTACTGATTCGGCAATTTCCTTTACGCTCTCTACGATCTTTGTACGGGCATTAAGGCCTTCTATGCTTTCGCTTATCACTTCACCTGTGCGGCTCTCATCAAGCTCCTTTGCAAATGAGCCTGAACGGATCGTTGCAACATGAGGAAGTCTTTCGCTCATCTTCATATCATTTAAAACGTTTCCGTTATATGAAAGAGATGTATATACTTCATCATCAGTAACAGCTGTTACATCTGTAATACAGCCTGATTCAAATGCACCTGCTACAGCAGGAGCGATCATCTTTCCCTCAGGTGTTCCTGCCATATAAACTGCCTTTGGCTGATATTTATCTGCAAGCTTTGCGATAGCAGCTGCCTTTTCTGCTGCCTGAAGAGCATCCTCTTCTACTTTGATTACCTTTGATGCTCCTGCATTTTCTGCTGCCTTGGTATCTGTATCTTTGCCAAATACAACTGCTGTAACCTCTTCGCTGTTCTTTGCGGCAAGTCTTGCGGCCTCACTTATAACCTCAAGCGAAGCACTTATTACTGCATTATCTGCGCTCTGAGCGTAGACCATGATATTTTTTCCGTCTGTATAATTCATCTTCACATACCCTCCGCTCTTAGATTGCCTTTGCTTCTTCCATTAAAGCAAGAGCCTGTGCAACAGCTTCTTGAGCATCCTCTGTCTTGATCTTTGTTCCTGCAGCTCTCTTTGCCGGTTCGTAAATCTTTACTAACGATACCTGAAGTTCTGAGCCTTCCTTAGCTGTAAGCTCCTCGATAGGCTTCTTTCTTGCTGCCATTTTGCTCTTGATCGTAGGATAACGAGGTTCATATGCCGGCTTATTTACAGTTACAAGACATGGGAGTTCTGCATCTATCATGCTGTAGCCTTCCTCTGTCTCCTGCTTTGCTATTGCCTTTGCCTCGTCTGCATTTATATCAACTACATCTGCAATTACAGGAATGTCCATCTCACCTGCAAGCATTATGCCTACCTGTCCTGATGCAAAATCAGTAGTCTCCTTGCCGCAGAATACGATATCAAATTTCTTGCCTGTTTTTTCTTCTATTTCTGCCTTTGCAGCCTTTAATGCCTTAGCTATGCTCTGCGGATCCTTTTCCTGATAGCTCTCATCTGCTGCCAGATATGCATGATCTGCTCCGACAGCCAGACAGTTTTTAAGTGAATTTTTAACACTGTCATCTCCTACAGAAAGAACTGTCACCTCTCCGCCTGCTGCTTCCTTTAAGCGTACTGCCATCTCAAGCGCATAAGTATCAAATGCATTAACTATAGGTGTTACTCCGTCAAGTGACGGCATTCCTGCTTCCTGGTTCAGTGAAATCTCTACTGAATCATCCGGAACCTGCTTTATACATACTAAAATTTCCATGTTGTCCTCCATATACTGCGCTGATTATTTGCCGATCACATTGTTGGCTACAACGATTCTCTGAACCTCATTTGTTCCTTCAAAGATCTGGAATATCTTTGCGTCTCTTAAAAGCTTTTCAACAGGATATTCTCTGCTGTAGCCGTATCCGCCAAACATCTGTATAGCCTCTGATGAAACCTCCATAGCAATATCCGATGCATAGCATTTTGCAATAGCTGATTCCTTTGTATAAGGAAGACCCATGTCCATCTTTGTAAGTGCATGTGCTACCATCTGACGTGCAGTCTCTGTTTTGATCTCCATATCTGCAACCTTGAACTGTA
Organism: bacterium; assembly: GCA_963660835.1. Taxonomy (GTDB): domain Bacteria; phylum Bacillota; class Clostridia; order Lachnospirales; family Lachnospiraceae; genus Alectryocaccobium. Next base: position 4,738 of record CAVLAA010000079.1, on the reverse strand, counting down.
AAGCCTGATTTTTGATTATAGGCTTTCCAAACTGGATTCTTTCCTTGCCATATGCAACTGCCTCATTTATACCTCTTTGTGCAATACCTGTTGCAACACAGCCCATCCATGCTCTTGCCTGATCAAGAGTCTTCATGGCAATGTTAAAGCCCTTGCCTTCTTCTCCTATAAGGTTTGCTGCCGGGATCCTGCAGTCCTCAAGGACTACGTCACATGTATTTGATGTACGAATACCCATCTTGTTTTCTTCATGTCCTGTTGAAAGTCCCGGTGTTCCTGCATCTACAAGGAACATTGAGATTCCTTTGACACCTTTAGACTTATCTGTCATAGCTGTAATACAGTAGAATGAAGCAACTCCGCCATTTGTGATGAAGCATTTTCTTCCGTTTAAGACATATTCATCTCCATCCTTTACGGCTGTTGTCTTGCCTGCACTTGCGTCTGAACCTGCTCCCGGCTCTGTAAGGCAGAATGCACCAAAGCCTCCTTCAAGCACGAGATCACAGATATGCTGTTTCTGTTCTTCGCTTCCTGCGATAAGAACAGGCTTCATACCTAAACCGCTGGCTGAGATCGTAGTTGCAAAACCTGCATCTGCGATAGCCATCTGCTCGATAAGTGCAGCTACATCAATACGTGAAAGTCCCGGTCCGCCATACTCCTCCGGAACCTCAAGAGCCTGATAGCCCTGCTCGATAGCCTTGTCATATATGCTCTTTGGCCATTCGCCTGAAGCATCGTATTCCTTGCACTGCTCTACAACCTCTTTATCACAAAAATTCTTTACATCCTGAAGGAGATCCTGTGCCTCCTCTGAAATCAAATATGCCATAATATATCCTCTTTTTTATATGATGCCGCCATATAGCAGCTATGTTATCTTAAACCATTCGTGATCTGATCATTTTTCCTCGTTCGGGTCATAGCAGATCTTTCCCGGATTTAATATCATCTTCGGGTCAAATGTTTCCTTGATACCTTTCATGAGACGCATGCTTACAGGGCCTGCAAACTCTGCAAGATAGCCCTTCTTTCCGTAGCCGATACCATGCTCACCGGAGATAAGTCCTCCAAGCTCTGCTGCCTTTTTGTAAATATCAGCCATAAATTCTGCTACCTGCTTTTTGAAAAGCTCTTCATCAAGATCATTTGCACAGGCATATATATGAAGGTTTCCGTCTCCTGCATGTCCGAAGCTCTTTACTTCAAAGTCGTAAGGTGCTGAAACTTCCTTAACATATGTAAGATAATTTGCGATCTGATTAACCGGAACAACTACATCGCACTCATCAAGAAGCTTTGTTTCAGCCTCAATAGCCTCAAGGAATGAACTTCTTGCTGCCCATGCATCCTTTTTCTTTGCAGGAGTATCCGCAACAAGAACATCAACCGCACCGGCATCCAAAACAACCTCTGCAGCCTTCTCTGTAAGCTCCTCAAGCTCATCCATGCTTTCACCGTCAAATGTTACAAGAAGATAAGCTCCGATATCAACGCCCTCAACCTGCTTAGGGAATACACTCTTTCCAAGATAACGTTCGGATGCAAGTACTATCTCCTTTTCCATAAATTCCAATGCCTGCGGCTGGAAATGGTTCATAAAGAATTTAGGTACTGTACTGATGCAGTCCTCAAGATTTTCATAAGGAATGATAAGGCTGATAGTTTCCTTAGGAGCCGGAATAAGCTTAAGTGTAAGCTCTGTGATGATTCCAAGTGTTCCTTCTGAGCCTATCATAAGATTTAAAAGGCTGTATCCTGTACTTGTCTTTGAAACAGTTGCACCAAGCTTAACTATTTCACCTGTAGGAAGAACAACAGTCATTGCACGTACATAATCTCTTGTACATCCGTATTTAACGGCACGCATTCCGCCTGCGTTTGTAGAAACATTTCCTCCAAGAGTAGCAAATTTCTCGCCCGGATCCGGCGGATACAAAAGTCCCTGCTTTTGTGCATCCTCAGCTAATTCGTTCAAAAGAACACCCGGCTCTACACGGACTACAAAATTCTCAAGATCATATTCGAGGATCTTATTCATCTTGCTCATGTCGATCATGACACCGCCGTTTAAAGCAACCGACGCACCTGTAAGTCCTGTTCCTGCACCTCTCGGTATTACAGGAATAGAATTCTCATAGCAAAGCTTTACAATAGCTGCGATATCCTCTGTAGTGGTAGCCTCAATGAGAACCTCCGGCGCTCCCTTGCCGTATATTGGCATTTCATCATGGAAATAATCGCTGTTTATTTCCTCTCCTGCATAGACCTTTCCCGGAACAATCTTTTTGAACTCCTCGAGTATTTCCGGGGTCACCTGCTTATAAATCTGTGCCTCCATGTTGTTCTCCTCTCTTATCTATATTTTTTTATTTAAATTGGTAGAACCAATGCGGTTAAAAAAAATTGATCAACCGTCTTCTATTTGTGTATTTGCACTATTGGTAGAACCAATTTATTAATAAAAAATGTACCCTTTCAGGCACACCCATGTTTAACTGATACAAGAATAAAATCAGAACTCGGATTTGTCAAGATATTTCGTACATATCATATATATTTTCATAATATAGTTGTTATTTTTTTATCAATTATGCACATGCGACATTTTGCAGACTTATATTTGATATCATATGAGCATTTGATCACTATTTCGATATAGCATTCCCTACATATATTGATAAATGTAATGAAAATGAAGCCTTAAGCCCTCTCTTGCTTTCTCAACATTTCCTTCTGCGAATCCCTCTGCAAGCGTGCGATGTGCACGGCTCAAAAACTGTTCACTGTGCATTCCTTCGACGATCTTTCCTCGCATCCTCGGTATATACTCATCCATTATCATGTTAAGCGCACTGTAATTGACCATCATAAAAACATTTCCCGATGCCTCGATCAAAAGACAATGTATTGCCTTATCCCATCCGACACGTTCATCCTCAGATGCAGCATTCTCGAGCTTTTCAAGATATGAGAGCATCCTTTCTCTCTGCCTTTCTGTGGCATTTTTTACGCCATTTTCCAAAGCTCCCCACTCAAGGGCAAATCTGAACTCTGTGATCTTTCCGGCATCTACCTCTTTAAGTATATACATGAAGGACAGCATTTCCGCTAAGATTTCATCAAAGCTTCCCGAAATATAGTTTCCTGCACCCTGCTGGCTCTCGAGCACTCCCATATTTTCAAGGATTTTCAAGCCTTCTCTTGCCGAATTGCGGCTGATCTCAAGCTTTTGTGCAAGCTCTCTTTCTGGAAGAAGCCGCTCGCCTGCTTTGAGTTCTCCGTCTATGATCCCTTCCTTCACATAATCAATCACCTTTTGATATGATTTTTCCATTTTTTCCTCTTTCCTTATATGCCTGCTGCAACGCATTTCCTAAAATACATCCCAGCATACAGCCAAGGCTGTTATGAAATATATCATCAAATTCGAATAAGCCTGTACAGGTTGCAAGCTGCAAAAGCTCGATTGAAACTGATGCTATGATCCCAAGCAGTAAGCCTATATACCAGTGTTGTTTTTTAGCAAATATAGCAGGCAAAAGCGCCCCGGCGGGCATGAGCATCAAAATGTTCAGTATTACTTCTCTTAGCATTTCCATGCTTCCCGCAAAAATTCTTTCATATGACCACAAAAATCTAAGCTGATATCTTCTTTCTCCCACTACCCTTCCAAATACAGTAAGTACGAATATAGCCGTCATAAATGCCGTAAATCCAATGATAGCTGCAGCCTGCGAGCCTTTTATTTTCCTTCTTCTATATAAAAAAGAAGAAAAAGCTATTGAAAGGATTATAACCGCAGCAACACTTATAACCTCCGGCCACGAATATATGAACTCATTTCCTGTCAAAAACTTATATATATCCAAGTAATTATCTCACATTCAAGCCATTGTATATTAACACTATTGCGGCTGCCGCATTGCGGCAGCCCACTATTTAACCGAGTCATAAAAGTCCTCTGCTTTAGTATCAAAAAAATTTTACCCAAGAATCATACTTCGTCCTCGGAGTCCTCTTCTTCCTCTTCCGTAAGCATTGCCTTAGCTGTATCCTCTAAAGCTTCTTCATCATCTGCTTCTTCTAAAGACTCTTCCTTACTCTCAGCTTCTGCCTCATCTTCCTTTGCTTCCTCTATAGGCTCTACAGGCTCACTTGAAGTACTAGGTTCATTTTTCATCTTGATTATCGTAAATATACTAAGAACAGCAGCAATTACTATAAATGCGGCTCCAAAAGCTATAAATAACGCCGGATTGTCAACCGGATCTGTACCTTTAAGTACATCTGATATAAGCTTTACTCCTAAGTATATAAGATATGCCGCAACGATAAATCTTACTATATACCTGTTAAAATTCCCATTCATATACACTCCACCTTGGTTTTTATATAGATTTATGCATTTTTAATGCATACAACTTATATAATACAAAAAAAGAGCTGCACAAGCAACTCTTTGCATAAAAAAATGGGACCTACAGGGCTCGAACCTGTGACCCTCTGCTTGTAAGGCAGATGCTCTCCCAGCTGAGCTAAGATCCCATTGAAAATGCAAAACATTTTCATAAGTAATCAATATTCAATTAATTACAACGACCCGGATCGGGTTCGAACCGACGACCTCCGCCGTGACAGGGCGGCGCTCTAACCAGCTGAGCCACCGGGCCATTTGTATTGAAGTATCATACCTTCAAAACCACATACATGATCTTCCAAGTAAGCGTGACTA
>CAVLAA010000078.1:4541-9778 GCA_963660835.1 bacterium | reverse complement strand
CTATAAGACTTTTCATCTATATCCTCTTTCCTGAAATTCTACTATATTTATATCTCTATGTTGACCTCTACCGGACAGTGATCCGATCCGAAAATTTCCTGATGTATAGACGCAGCTGTTATCCTGTCCTTTAAAGCATCTGAAACAAGGAAATAATCAATACGCCACCCGGCATTTCTCTCACGGGCTTTGAATCTGTATGACCACCACGAATACTCTACATCCTCAGGATGAAGGTATCTGAATGTATCGACAAAGCCACTTTCTAAAAGCTCTGTAAGTTTTCCTCTTTCTTCATCCGTAAATCCTGCATTTCTGTGATTTGATGAAGGATTTTTAAGGTCTATTTCTTCATGAGCAACATTCAGGTCTCCACACAGAACAACCGGCTTTTTCTTCGCTAAAGCATTTAGATATGCTCTGAAGTCGTCCTCCCACTTCATTCTGTAGTCAAGTCTCAAAAGACCATCCTTACTGTTAGGCGTATAAACAGTTACTATATAGAAGTCTTTATATTCAAGAGTAATAACTCTTCCTTCTTCATCATGCTCCGCGATACCAAGCCCATAGGCAACACTTAAAGGTTCGTGCTTTGTGAATATCGCTGTTCCGGAATAGCCCTTTCTCAGTGCATAATTCCAGTACTGCAGGTAGCCCGGCAGATTCAGATCAATCTGGCCTTCCTGCAGCTTGCTTTCCTGTATACAAAAGAAATCCGCATCAAGTTCATTGAAGCTTTCAATAAAACCCTTTGTGATGCAGGCTCTTATTCCGTTTACATTCCATGAAACAAACTTCATAAATTCCTCTTTCTCTTTCACTTAGCAAAATAAAGCTCTTTTAGCTGCATTTTCATTTTACAACCGTTATATCAAAATCCTTAGTCATACCATAAGAATGAACCCTTATATTGTTCTCTTTGCAGTATCTAAGTATATCTATAACATCCCGGCTTATCATTTCTCCAGGATTGATCACAGGTATTCCGGGAGGATACGGTGCAATGCTTTGCGTACATATCCGTCCGCATGCATTATCAAGTGAAACAATCTCTTTTTCGGCAAAATAAGCTTTTCTTGGCGATATCATGCACTTGGGTTCTGCTTCAAAAAAATGACTAAAGCTTATATCCTGCTTTGATAAAGATATTTCTTCTTTGTAGGACTGTTTTCTATTTGAAATATCTCTAATTGCAGCTATAAGACTTTCTATATCCCTTTCGCTATTTCCGAACGTAACTATAGCTACTGCATTTGACATATCAGCCATTTCAAGACATATATTGTAATCTTCAAAAAGGATATCTGATAGAGCATATCCTGATATACCAAGCTCTGCAGCCGAAAGTACTACTCTTGTAATATCTGTAAATTCCGCTTCACCTTCATAAAGCTTAAAACCGCAGGTCTTCTTTATTTCTGTTCGCAGTCTGTCTGAAAGGTTTACAGCTTTTTCTATAAGCTTTTGACCTTCATTTTCCAGCTGCAGCCTTGCCGCATCAAGCGATGTCATAAGGATATATGACGGCGATGAACTCATAAGCATCTTTAAGGCTGAGTCTATACGATCTATATCGATTAGTCTGCTGTTTATATGAAGAACAGAGCTCTGTGTCATGCTTCCTATTGTTTTGTGAAAGCTCATGACAACTCCGTCCGCTCCGTTTTTTAATGCTCCGCCCGGCAATTTATCTGAAAAATAAAGATGAGAGCCATGAGCCTCATCTACAAGAAGCGGTATATTGTTTTTATGGCATATCCCGGCAATAGACTTTATATCAGAAAGCCTTCCGTAATATGTAGGACTTGTTATAAATACTGCCTTTGCATTTGGATGAAGCTCTATAGCTTTTGAGACCTTATCTTTACTGATCTCATTGCAAATGCCAAATGCTTCATCATATTCCGGTTCTATATATACAGGCTTTGCACCTGACAATATAAGCCCGGATATAACCGACTGATGACAGTTTCTTGAAATGATGATCTCATCATTTTCTTTGCATAAAGCCAATATCAATGCTTCATTGCCGCAGGTCGTTCCGTTTACAAGAAATCTCGAATGCTGCGTACCATAAAGCCTTGCTGTAAGCTCCTGTGCATCCTTTATTGCTTCTTCTGCTTCGTGAAGATCATCAAGCCCATATGTCTCCGTAAGATCATATTTGAAAATATCATTTCCAAATCTTGCTTTAAGTTCATCTGAAATACCATTTTCGAATCTATGTCCCGGAGTACAAAAATATGCCGGCTTTCTTGCAATAAGCTCATCAAGAGCTTTTGCAAGAGGCAGGCTATTTTGTTTTACATTCATTATAATATTTTTCTCAACCATCCCTCAGGAGCTTCTATTCTTCCCATCTGGATTCCGGTAAGAGTATCATAAAGCTTCTTGGTTATCGGTCCCATTTCTTCCATTCCGGCCGGGAAGTCAATCTCTTCGCCATGATCGTAAACTCTTCCGACAGGAGAAATAACTGCTGCTGTTCCACAAAGTCCGCACTCGGCAAAATCCTTTATTTCGCTGAAAAGAACTTCTCTTTCTTCTACTTCAAGTCCCAGATATTCCTTTGCAACATATACAAGAGATCTTCTTGTTATAGAAGGAAGTATGCTTCCTGATTTAGGAGTTACAACCTTATTGTCCTTTGTTATAAAGATAAAGTTTGCTCCGCCTGTCTCCTCAACCTTTGTACGAGTTGCAGGATCAAGATACATATTTTCATTGAATCCAAGCTCATGAGCTTCTGTAATAGGATAAAGGCTCATTGCATAGTTAAGTCCTGCCTTGATATGGCCTGTTCCGTGAGGAGCTGCTCTGTCATAGTCGCTTACTCTTATGACAATAGGCTTAGCGCCGCCCTTGAAATACGGTCCAACCGGTGATACAAACATACGGAACTGATATTCAGCTGCTGCATGAACTCCTAAAACCGGGCTGCTTGCATACATATACGGTCTGATATAAAGAGTTGCTCCTGAACCATATGGCGGAACATAATCTGCATTTGCTTTTACTGTCTTATCGAGAGCATCAAGAAATCTCTCCTTAGAAAATGTCGGCATGCAAAGTCTCTTGCATGTGTCGATCATTCTGTCTGCATTGAGATCAGGTCTGAATGTTACAATGCTTCCGTCTTCGGTAGTATATGCCTTAAGTCCTTCAAAGCATGTCTGTGCATATTGAAGCACTCCTGCACATTCTGAAATAACTACCTTATCATCTGTAGTTACTTCGCCATCGTCCCATGCTCCATCCTTAAAATTTGAAACATAACGATAATCAGTTTTTGAGTAGCCAAAGCCAAGGTTTCCCCAGTCGATGTCTTTCTTCATATTAATCATCTCCTCATTTATTGCTTAGATTCTCTTTATTTTCTCGATTATCTCTACAAGATAGTCATTATCATACTCTTCTATTTTTCCTTCATCGCATGCCTTTGCAAGTCCGGGCTCGATCGGTATCTTTGAAACGGTATCGATTCCGAATTTGACAGCAAGCTCATCTACATGGCTGTCACCAAAGATATGATGCTCCTTCCCGCAGTCAGGACATTTGAAATAGGACATATTTTCGACGATTCCAAGAACCGGTATATTCATCATGTCAGCCATTTTTACAGCCTTTCCGACGATCATTTCAACAAGCTCCTGCGGAGAAGCTACAACTACGATTCCGTCAACAGGAAGTGACTGGAAAACCGTAAGCGGAACATCACCTGTTCCCGGAGGCATATCAACAAGCATATAATCAACATCGCCCCAGATTACATCGCTCCAAAACTGCTTTACAACTCCTGCGATAACAGGTCCTCGCCATATAACCGGATCGTCTGCATTTTCAAGAAGCAGGTTGACTGATATCATCTTGACACCATGCTTTGATTCGGCAGGGATAATTCCCATATCATTTCCGCCTGCCTTGCCGTTAACGCCGAACATCTTTGGAATCGAAGGTCCTGTTATGTCTGCATCAAGCACAGCTGATTTATAATTTCTTTTATTAAGCGCTGAAGTAAGAAGTGATGTCACAAGTGACTTTCCGACTCCTCCTTTACCACTTACTATTCCTATAACTTTTTTTACATTTGAATATGGATTCTGCTCTTCCAAAAAGCTTTGCGGATCCTGTTTGCTTGGGCAATCAGATCCACAGGAAGAACAATCATGACTACATTCGCTCATACTTTCCTCTTTCCGGGCATATATGCCGTCTTTTCTAATTTGCCAACTGTTATCATATCACAGTGATATGTAAGATACCAGTATCAAAAGTCCAAAAAATCAAGCTCAGATTGGTAAATATCATTTTTAATCTGTCATTGTTACATCAAGATGATTGAATGGTATCTGAAGTCCTGCTTCTTTTAGATCATCCTGTATGATGACGATCGCCTTTCTTCTGACAGTAAGATAAACCTCTGGTGTACAGTAGATCATTATAAGATAATTGATTGCAGAATCTCCGAAGCTGTTTGTTCCAAGGAAATCGCTCTGATTTACATCCGGGATTTTTGAGATTTTTTCGGCTGTTTTTGTCAGAACCTGATATACGTACTTTCTGTCCGCATCATATGACAGCGGAATATTTATATCTACAGCACCTGCAAGCTTTCTTATCTCTGAGATATTGTGATTTGCTATCGTATATATGCTTTGATCTGTAAGAAGCTTTATCTTTGTTGTCCTCATTGAAAGTTCGACAACCTTGCCTATTTTGCTGTTATATTCAATGATATCGCCTATTGCAAAATATTTGTCCGTGACTATGTTAATGCCCTGTATCAGATCCTTTAAAAGATCCTGAACAGCAAGAGCAGCACATGCACCTGCTATTCCAAGTGCTGTTACAGCACCTGAAATATTTATCCCCATATACGAAAGTACCGCAATAATTACAATGAGCCATATAGCGAACTTCAGCACACTGTAAAATATGCGCATCATTGTCTTTTTCTCTTTTGGAATACCATTATCTGATGTTTCTTTGAATTTAAGAAATAATTTTTTTAATATTTTCAAAAAAATAAGCGCAATAACGACTGTTATAATGATCGCTACCGCACTGATAAAAAACTGTTTACTCGTAAATAATTCTGTTATATTATCCATTTTAACCCAAAGATATTTGCTAAGATATCGACCTATAGTTTTATTGAGTTTAATGTAGCACTATAGATATATTTTTTCAAGTTCTTGTAAAAAAGACTCTGAAATTCTGCTCTGTCAAATTGCTTT
>CAVLAA010000078.1:3174-4466 GCA_963660835.1 bacterium | reverse complement strand
TATCTCGAAGCTTCCTCCAAATTCAAAGCCACCTTCGTATTTTGGTACGATGTGGATATGAAGATGTGGATTTGTGTCACCGAATGAACCAAGATTTATCTTTGTACATCCCCAAAGCTCCTTGATTGCTTTTGAAGCTTCAGCTACATCCTTCATAAATGCATTTCTCTGAGCCTCAGAGCACTCGAAAAGCTCTTTTTTATGATCATTAAGAGCAACAACGCAGCGTCCCTTATGAGCCTGATCTTTAAAAAGATAAAGCGTTCCGCCTGTCATCTTTCCTACTTCAAACATTATAGCCTTGCGGCCTTCATGATCGCGATCACAATAAAAACATCCTGCCATGATTTTTCTCCTTAATATATAAGATTGCAGAAATATCTGCGTTTACTTTATAAGCATTATAAAATAATATACTTATATATTTTATATTTCTATCTATCAGCTTGCTTTTCTAAATTTTTTCTTTCTATTTTTTGCTGTTATAGCAGATCGCGGTATGCGGCTGTAAGATCCTTTACAATCTCGCCTGCTATTATAAGTCCTGCTACAGCTGGGACAAAGGCTGTACTTCCGGGTATATCTCTTCTCTCAGTGCATTTGTGCGCTGCTCCCGGAGGACATATGCAGTTTGTCCTGCAGCTTATCGACATATCCTCTATAGGCCTTATCGGCTTTTCTTCTGAATAAACAACCTTTAGTTTTTTTACATTTCTTTTCTTTAATTCACGTCTCATAACACGTGCCAGAGGACATACCTTGGTATCATATATATCTGCAACTTTAAATGCTGACGGATCCAGCTTATTTCCGGCTCCCATTGCGCTTATTACAGGTACATCAAGGCTCTGTGCTTTCATGATTATCTCTATTTTGGCCGTTACAGTGTCTACGGCATCTACCACATAATCATATTCTGCAAAATTAAATTCATTTGAATTCTCAGGCAAAAAAAATGACTTGTGTACTCTTATATCGGCATTTGGATTGATCTCGAGCATACGCTCTTTCATGACCTCAGCCTTATATTTTCCTACTGTTTTCCTTGTTGCTATTATCTGCCTGTTAAGGTTTGTAAGACATACCTTGTCATCATCTATAAGATCAAAGGCTTCTACTCCACTGCGTACAAGTGCCTCGCATACATATCCGCCTACTCCGCCTATGCCAAATACAGCAACCCTTGAATTGGCAAGCCTGTCCATTGCTTCTTTTCCAAGCAGGAGCTGTGTTCTTGAAAATTGATTTAACATTGAATTTGTTCCTTCTATTATAATGATATTGCAGTCAAA
>CAVLAA010000078.1:0-3139 GCA_963660835.1 bacterium | reverse complement strand
CTCTCTGATAAAATCAAGTAATTTTATATCAGCAGGCAGCCAGTTAACACTGTCAAGCATATCCTTATCAAGCCATCTTGCAGCCTCATGCTCCTTAAGCTCCAAATCACCTGATATGATCTCCGCCCAAAAGCATTGCATGCTTAGATGTAAATACCGATGAAGCAGTGCACACTGAACGGTCATCGAGAGCATGCTTTCCGGCGTTTCACTGCATACTTTCCGCTGTATAGTGCATTGACATAGATTAGTCCTATAATGAAGATAGCACACACATGTGTGACTATCATTTATAGGAGGTCGATAACTATGGTTGATTATCGAGAGATTCTGAGGCTTGATAACCTCGGATACACCAAGAAGGACATTGCATCCAGTGTACACAGTTCCAGGAACACCGTTTCTGAAGTCCTGACATTAGCCGGAAATCTTCACATTTGCTGGCCATTAGATGACGATGTCACCAATCAGTCTTTGGAACGTTTGTTTTATCCGGGACGAAATAAGAATAATGAGGAACGCCTTATGCCTAATTATCCTAAGATTCATAGGGAACTTGCCAAGAAAGGAGTTACACTTACGCTTCTCTGGACAGAATACTGTTTGGAAGCCAGTGCAGCCGGCAAGAAGCCTTATATGAGCACACAGTTCAATGATAACTATCGTAAGTGGGCTCGTATTACTAAGGCTACAATGCGTATTCAGCATAAACCCGGTGACGAAATGGAGGTAGACTGGGCAGGTGCAACCATCGATATTTACGATGCGGTTACAGGTGAAGTGACTCCTGCCTATCTGTTTGTTGCAGTGCTTTCATGCAGTCTTTATGTATACGCAGAGCTTTGCCCAAACATGAAATCTGATACATTTATCAACTGTCATGTACATTCCTATGCATACTTTGGTGGTTCCACCCGCTTACTAATCCCGGATAATCTCAAAGCCGGTGTTACTAAGAACACCCGGTATGACACCTTACTTCCGAGAGCCTACAAGGAAATGGCTGACCATTATAATACAGCGATTGTACCGGCCAGAGTGAAGCATCCGGACGATAAACCCAATGCAGAAGGTTCTGTTAAATATGCCACCACATGGATTCTGGCAGCGTTACGTAATTATCATTTCTTTTCTATTGAGGAAGCAAAAACGGCAGTTTCTGAGAAATTGGAAGAACTTAATCTTCGACCATTTAAAAAGAGGCTTGGAAACCGACGTTCTGCTTTCGAAAATGAAGAATGTCCTGATATAATAAAGTTGTAACACCTATGGTTGATTAAATATAATAGTCAGGTATAGGAGAAGAAACAGATGTCAAAGAAATATGAACCAGAGCTAATCAAGAAGATAGTTCAATTACATCTTGAGGAAGGAAGAACCTACAAGAGCATCACTGATGAATACGGAATATCGAAGTCAACCATCTCAAAGTGGTGTAATGAATACAGCGAAGAATGCCAAAGAAACAGCCAGCTTAATCCATCTGCTATAAATGAAGCGGAAATAATGAAGGAGAATCTCAGACTTAAGCGAGAGCTGGAAGAAATGAAGAAGGAGAACCTTTTTCTAAAAAAAGCGGCGGCATTCTTTGCAAAGGAAATCGATTAGAGGCTTATCGGTTTATTGACAATAATCACAGCGACTTTGGAGTCAGATGGCTATTACGCCGGATGGATATATGTCCTAATGCCTACTATAACTACAGAAAGCATAGGAAAGCAGCATATTCAGCCAAGATACAGCATATATTAGATTGTATTACTGAAATCTACCATCATTATAACGGAGTTCCCGGCTATCGTCAGATGAGAGTATATCTTGAGCGTAAGGGCATTACACTCAGTGCTCTTAGCGTACATAAATATATGAATAAGATGCTGAGTTTACGGTCAATAGTAAGACGCAAAAAGCTGGGATATACCAAAGCTAAAGCGTATGAGGTGTTTAGGAACCTATTAGAGCAGGATTTTAGCAGTGAAGAAATCAATACCAAATGGTGTACGGACTTCACCTATCTGTTTCTTGCCGATGGAAGCAAACGATATAACTGCACCATAATAGACCTGTATGATCGCAGTGTTATAGCAAGTATCACTGATAGTGCTATAACGGCTGATTTAGCTAAGAGAACGCTCCAGAAGGCGATAGAATCGCAGCCGGCTATCAAAGGAGTCTTAATACTGCACAGTGATCAGGGAAGCCAGTTTACATCAAAGGAATTTATTGAGTATTGTGAGAGGATGAAGGTTACACAGAGTATGAGTAAGGCAGGTTATCCTTACGATAATGCACCAATGGAGCGATACTTCAATACGTTGAAGAATGACCTTATATACAACCATAGTTATAAGACAGAGACGGAGTTATACACAGCGATTGAAGAATATGCTTATGTTACCTATAACCATGTACGTCCTCATTCATACAATGGGTACAAGACACCATTTGAGGCAAGACATGCAGCTTAGGATATTTGTGATTTAAAAAGCCACTGGTGTTACAAAAATGGAGTTTCATCACAATGAACATACTGCGAATTCAGAATCTCTCTTTTCATCATTTCATGTATCGGACCAAGGTAATACTCACTCAAACGGATCATCCAACCGGCCATATCTTGCCGGGGTATATTGACATCGTTTCTAAGGAATTCTTCAGAAAGGCGGTTAAGAGGCACAGCATTAACATACTTTGCATTAAATACGGCTGCAGCCAACTCCGGTGTAAGAATACTGTGTGCCAAAAGACGCTTTGGAATCGGAGCTCTTAAAATACCACCTTCATCGTGATCACCAGCGTACACCTTGATGTGATGTTCAAGTACTTTGAAGCTTGCCGGTATGTATTTCAGTTCTTTATAGGTTTCGTCCGGAAGTTCATGCCAGCCCTTTGGAAATCTTTCATTCAGCTGCTCATCCGAACAGGTATGGGAAATAACTTCCACTTCAACATCTTTCAGGTTAATGTCTCTTTTCCCTTTGGAACGCTTTCTCCGAACGATCACTTCTTCGATGACAGGTTCGGACGGGATGCTGGAATCTACAAGAAGCTCAGCCTCATTAAAAATCTTCCCAGTTTCTAGGTCAAAAGCAAGCTGTCCCGGAAACGGCTGGGATTTTTCGGTCTTCTTTCCAAAACG
>CAVLAA010000077.1:0-9900 GCA_963660835.1 bacterium | reverse complement strand
CATATGGGCCATCTCTCTTCCTCTGAAACGAAGAGTTACTTTAACCTTATCACCCTTTGAAAGGAATTTTCTCGCAGCATTAACCTTAGTATTTAAATCATTCGTGTCAATATTAGGAGAAAGACGTACCTCCTTGAGGTCAACCGTTTTCTGTTTTTTATGTGCTTCCTTCTCTTTGCGTGCAAGTTCATAACGATATTTTCCGTAATCGATGATCTTGCATACAGGCGGCTTTGCCTGAGGCGCTATCTTGACCAGATCAAGATCTGCTTCCTGTGCACGTGCCAATGCCTCTCTTGAAGACATAATTCCTAACTGTTCGCCATTTTCTCCGATAAGGCGAACCTCCTTATCACGAATCTGTTCATTAATAAATAATTCGCTGTTTGCCATTTTCCTCCCCTTGAATTCGCATCAACTATACAAGTATTACAGAGTGTTAAGCCGATTATGCATCGGGATTTGCTCCAAAGCAAAATCTCATCAGTTATTTTGCATAATAAAAGCGGATAGAGAATCTATCCGCGCAAAAAACAAGATTTGTTTTTATATTAACCACCGGTCGCCTGATTGCGCCGAGGTGAGAGCGGATACTCTGCTTTTTGTCCTTAAATAAATTATCACCTGCATATTTTTTTGTCAAGTACTATTTGCATATATTGACATCCTGCCTTTATCTTTTGTACAATGGCAGAAAATCAAACAACAAAGGAGAATCATATCTTGAGCGATTATCTTATCTATACCGATTCGGCTGCAGATCTTCCTGCACACGTATATAACGAATACGATCTGCGTATCGTTCCGATGGAATATGTTGTAAACGGTCAGGAATATACCTTTTATACAAACTCACCTGATCACGACAAAATTTGTGACAGCCTTTTTGCAGCTCAAAAAGAAAATGCAGATGTACATACATCACAGATCACACCTTTTAACTATATAGAAGCCTGGGAGGATGATCTTAAGGCAGGAAATGATATCTTATATTTATCTTTCTCATCAGGTATGTCTGCGACCTATGACAATGCACTATCAGCTGCCAATCAGCTCAAGGAAGAATATCCTGATCGCAAGATCATTGTTGTAGATACTCTTTCTGCAACACAGGGACAGGGTGTTTTTGTTCACTCAGCATTGATCAACCGCAAAAACGGAATGACAATAGAAGAAAATGAGGCCTGGCTGATTGAAAAGAGACAATACATCTGCCACCGTTTTATGGCCGGAGATCTCAATTACCTTCACAAAGGAGGCAGAGTTTCAGCTGCTTCAGCTATCGTAGGTTCAATGCTCAGCATCAAGCCGCTTCTTATAATAAATGATGAAGGAAAGCTTGACGTTGTTGCCAAGGCGCGCGGAGAAAAGCTTGCTGTTAAAAAGCTCATCGACGGATACAAAAAGGAAATGGGCGTTCCGGATGTTCCAAAGCTTGTTTATATCGGTCATACATCTCGCTATGAAGAAGCGGAACAGATAAAGAAAAAAATAGAGGAGATCGCAGAACCCGGCACTATTGTTGAGACTGTTAACCTTTCTCCTATAATCGGATCACATGTCGGCCCATCATTCTTCAGCATTTGCGGCTGGGGCTTCCACAGAAGAGAATCCTAAACACTAAACATAATGCCATGATTTCCGAATCAAGGATATTTGCTCCTTTAAACCGGATATCATGGCATTTTTATTTTGTATAAAACTTCTTTTCTTTAATATACTGTGCCTTGGATCTTTCTGTTTTCAGTCTATTTCTACAGCGCCATAAATATCTAACGGCACATATGCCTTAATGCTTACACCTGTATCTATGTATTCCTCTTCAAGAAGCTGTCCCTTTTGTCTTATAACAGCAATCTTGCCAAGCTGATCAAACGGATAAACTCTTTCGATATAAAGCCTGCCCTCCAGCACAGTTTTTTCGAGAAGATCTGCAATTTCATCCATTCCCTCACCATGCTTTGCTGCTATCATGAGAATTTCATCAGCTCTCCTGTCAAACAGTCTTACCTCATCTGTACGTTTATCCATTTTGTTAAAAAATGTTAGTACCTTTTTGTCTTCAACTCCAAGATCATCTAATGTTTCATAGACTATTTCCATTTGTCTTTCCATTTGCGGATTTGATGCATCCACAACATGCACAATGGCATCTGCATATACAGCCTCCTCAAGTGTACTTCTGAAGGCATCTATAAGATGATGCGGCAGTTTTCTTATGAATCCGACTGTGTCCGTAAGCAAAACCTGCCCTCCATGCGGAAGCGAAAACAATCTTGTCGTTGGATCAAGTGTAGCAAAAAGAGCATCCTCTGCCAAAACATCAGCTCCGGTAAGCGTATTTAAAAGTGTCGATTTTCCGGCATTTGTATATCCTACTATCGCAACAGTAAAAATATTATTTTTTTTGCGGTTTTTTCTCAATACCTCTCTGTGTGCTTTTACCTCCGCAAGCTGCCTCTTAAGCGTCCCGATACGTTCACCTATAAGACGTCTGTCTGTTTCAAGCTTTTTTTCGCCCGGACCTCTTGTGCCTATACCGCCGCCCTGCCTTGACAGTGATTTTCCAAGACCTGTAAGTCTGCTCTGTCTGTACCTGAGCTGAGCAAGCTCTACCTGTATTTTTCCTTCACTTGTCAATGCTCTGGCTGCAAAAATATCAAGTATGATAAGAGTCCTGTCCATAACCTTGCATTCAAGCTCTGCCTGAAGATTTTGAAGCTGTGCCGGAGAAAGCTCATCATCGCAGATTATCCCGTCAGCATCATAAAGATAGAGCATCTGTCTAAGCTCCTCTATCTTTCCTTTTCCTATATAGGTCCCCGGATGTATCTGCTCTCTGTTTTGTATAAGCGTGGCAACTGCCTCAGCTCCTGCAGTATCTGCAAGATCTCCCAGTTCCTTAAGGGATACTCTTGTTTCATTTTCATCTTCTGTCGCAACGCCTACAAGTATTACCTTTTCCTTTTTTTCCTGAGTTTCAAACATATTGGTTCCTCACGTTTCGTCTGATGCTCCATGTACAAGAAATTTATACTCTTCTGATGCCTTCTCGTCATCAGGATATAACTGCAGATACTCCTGTGTTTTTTGTCTTGCCGTATCAAATTCAAGCTTGTATTCATATACAATTATCTGATTAAAAAGCAGATTTCGATCAGCAGTCTCATCACCGCATGAAAGTCCCTGCTCTATATATACCAATGCGCTGTCATAATCCTGCTCTTTTATCGAACACATAGCAAGACCATTGTATGCTGACGCAATGCTCTGCCCTTCATTCAGGTTATTATTATATAAGGCCTTTGCATCTGAAATATTATTGTTATCAAGATAAAGTCTTCCAAGCTCATCTATAGCTTCTGCAGATCCGGCTTCTATTGCTTTGTCTAAGCTTTCAACGGCACTGTCATAATCCTCAAGATACTCAAACACTTTTCCAAGCTGCATGTACTCATCTTCTGTCGATGGTGTTATCTTGGTCGCTTCATCGAGATATTTCGAGCCATCAGCTTCAAGATTTACATCTTTATAGCTTTCATAGATATATAGGCATATCTCTATATTTTTCTTTGATCCAATGGATTTTTCAAAGCATTGTGAAGCCTGATCTACATTTTTTTCTTTCAAATACAATGCGCCGTCTCTTGCATAAGCAATATATGCATTATCACCTTCTTCAAGTTCTTGATATATGCTATGTGCAGTTTCATAATCTGATTTTTTTGTATATGCATCTGCCTCATACAGCTTAACATCCGTCTCAAAATCACTGTTTTTGTATTTCATCTTTTTGAGACTCAGATCAAAAAGCATTATAGCAGAGTCATAATCGCCTCTTTCATAATAAACGATTCCCTCTCCTCTATAGCTTTCAGCCTCTCTGTTATCATTGTCGGCTGCATTTTTAAACTCTGCAAGTGCAGTCTCATAATCGCCGTTTGAAAGAGCAGTCATAGCCTTATCATAAGCTCCGGAATCTTCTTTTGTGCTTTGGCATCCTGCTAAAAATGTGCTTCCTAAGATTGCCATGATTCCCAAGGTCAGACATGCTATGCCTTTTTTCATATTATTCCTCCAAGCCCTCTTGTTTGATAACATCAATAATGCTTTGAACATGTTCCTTACATATATCATTGCTCTTTGCTTCTGCCATTACTCTTATAAGCGGCTCTGTTCCGCTCATGCGAACAAGTACTCGTCCATCTGTTCCAAGCTCTTGCTTTGCTCTGTCTATTGCTTCTGCAACCTTTTTGTTATTGATCGTCTGTTTCTTATCCTTAACTCTTATATTGCATAAAAGCTGCGGATAAATATCCACCTCTGAAGCAAGCTCTCCTAAGGTTTTATTTTTATTAATTACTGCTTCGTATATCAGAAGTGCAGTCAGAAGTCCATCACCTGTTGAAGCAAATTCCCTGAATATTACATGTCCGGACTGTTCTCCGCCGATGCTGTAGTTTCCCTCTACCATTGCTGCCGAGACATATTTATCACCGACATCGGTCCGTATTGATTTAATGCCTTCTCTTTCAAATGCTTTATATAAGCCGATGTTAGACATTACTGTAGTTACAACCGTGTCATCATTTAGTCTTTTGTTTTCCTTTAGATATTTTCCGCACAGGAACATGATTCTGTCACCGTCAACAATATTCCCGCTTTCATCAACAGCCAGGCATCTGTCTGCATCTCCGTCGAGCGCAAATCCCATATCAAAACCATTTTCCTTGACATATCTGCTTAAGCCTTCAATATGTGTAGATCCGCAGTTATCATTGATATTGGTGCCGTTTGGCTTGTCATTTATAATGCTTACATTTAGTCCGATGTTTTCAAAAAGCTTTCCGGCAACAGCAGATGCACTTCCGTTAGAACAGTCTACTGCTATCTTCATAGGCTTGATATTACAGCGAAGCGCCGATGATAAGTGTTCTATATATTTTTCTCTGCCATTATCGTAATCAATAGCTCGTCCGATATCAGCTCCGGTCGCATATGGAATGTCATTTGCATCCGCACCATCTATATAAGCCTCTATATCCTCCTCTATACCTGCCTCGATCTTCTCGCCTTTTGAGTTTATAAGCTTTATTCCATTATCATAAAACGGATTGTGGCTTGCAGATATCATTATCCCGCAATCAAAGCCCTCACTTCTTACGAGATATGAAACGCTGGGAGTTGTAGTCACATGCAGCAGATATGCATCTGCTCCTGAAGTATTTAATCCTGATACAAGTGCACTTTCCAACATATCTCCTGAGCATCTTGTATCCTTTCCTATAATAACTCTTGCTCTTTTATCTTTGCAAAGAATATGTCCAAGATATCTGCCGATTTTATATGCATGCATAGCAGTAAGAGATACATTTGCCTCTCCTCTAAAGCCATCCGTTCCAAAATACTTACCCATTTTGTCTCCTTATCAATCCTTATAAAGATCCTTTTTGTATATTCCGCTTTCCACAAGACCGGCAAATGAATTTATAACTGCCTCCTTGTCTTCCTGATATGTAACACCAAACCATCTTGACGATGTCTCTATCACCTTAACTCTTGCTTTATTTGCCTTTAAAAGCTCATCTATATATATAGGAAGCAGAAATTCCGAGGTAATATCATCACTTTTTATATCCTTTAAGAACTTTGTAAACCCTTCCTCAAGCTGATCTATAAAGCCTGCTTCAAATCCCCACATATTCATTGAAACAGTTGTATCATTGCAAAGATGCCTGTCGCCTGCCATTGCTCCGTCTGGAATCTTTATGATATTTTTTGTTTCATCTATATCAATGAGATTATTATTTGAATCTACACTGCATATACCTCTTGTAACGCCGCCGTTTTCACTTAATGTATTTCCAAGCTTAAAGCCTGCCATACATATATTTTGTATTTTACTTTCTTCGGATCTTATTTCTTCATTTTCAAGCTTTTGATCAGATATCAGATGATCATGAATAAGTTTATATGGTTCAATTCCATAATAGTCATCGGCATTAATAACCGCAAACGGTGTTGTTACCTTTCCTTTGCAGCAAAGCACTGCCTGTCCTGTTCCCCAAGGCTTTACTCTGCCTTTCGGAACCTCAAATCCTCCGGGGATATCATCGAGACTTTGAAATACATAATTTACATCTATTATTTTTTCAATTCTTTTACCTATAGTTTCATGAAACTCATCTAATATATCTTTTCTTATTATAAATACAATATTATTAAATCCTGCCTTCAGAGCATCGTGCACAGAGTAGTCCATAATAAGCTCGCCTGACGGACCAACAGGCGTAAGCTGCTTAATGCCCTTACCAAATCTGCTGCCAATTCCGGCTGCCATTATGACTAATGTTGTGTCTTTCATCGTTATTGTTCCTCCATATCAGCAAGCTTCGCCGCCTGATCAGCAGCAAGCAGGCTGTCAATTATCTCATCAATATCTCCGTTCATTATAGACTCAATCCTATATAATGTAAGCTTGATACGATGATCAGTAACTCTTCCCTGCGGAAAATTGTATGTCCTTATTTTCTCGGAGCGATCTCCGGTTCCAACCTGGCTTTTTCTTTCTCTTGCTTCCTCTGCATGCTGCTTCTCAAGTTCCATTTCATATAGTCTTGATCTTAAAACCTTGAGAGCTTTATCTTTGTTCTTAAGCTGAGATTTCTCATCCTGACACGAAATAACTATTCCTGTCGGAATATGTGTAAGTCTTACTGCTGAATCTGTTGTATTAACACACTGTCCACCGTTTCCGGAAGCCCTGAATACATCAAATTTGCAGTCATTCATATCGAGATGAAAGTCTATTTCCTCTGCCTCCGGCATTATTGCGACGGTTATTGTAGATGTGTGTATCCTTCCGCCACTCTCAGTTTCAGGAACTCTCTGAACTCGATGTACACCTTTTTCGTATTTAAGTCTAGAATATGCTCCGGCACCGTTTATCATAAATGTTGCTTCTTTAAATCCGCCTATACCGTTTTCACTGCAGCTAAGCAGCTCGCATTTCCATCTTTTAGCCTCGGCATATTTATTATACATTCTATATATTTCATATGCAAAAAGAGCTGCTTCATCTCCGCCTGCTCCGGCTCTTATTTCAACTATAACATTTTTCTGATCATTAGGGTCCTTAGGAAGAAGAAGTATCTTCAGCTCATGCTCCAACTCCTCCTTTTGCTTCTTTGCTTCCTGGAGCTCTTCCTTAAGCATTTCCCTCATTTCATCATCATTTTCATCGCCAAGCATCTCTAAGCTTTCTTCAATCGTTTCATTGCACCTTTTGTAGCTGTTATAAGTATCAGCTATCGGCTGAAGCTCTGCCTGTTCCTTTAAAAGTCTCTGAAATGTCTTGCTGTCATTTATTGTGCTCTGATCATTAAGCCTGTGCATTATTTCTTCCAGCTTGATCAGAATATCCTCTAACCTGTCAAACATTGTATTACTCCGTTATCTTCTGCGCACTGACAACCCTGTCAAGTCCGCTCAGATCCTTAACTATATTTATATTACTAAATCTGTTTTTCAAAAGCAGCTCAGATACAGCCTCTGCTTCATCAAATCCGATCTCAAATATCAGTCTGCCATTATCATTAAGATAATCCCCTGCTTTTTCTATGATACGTCTGTAAAAATCAAGGCCGTCTTTTCCTCCGTCCAATGCGATAAAAGGATCATAGTCCTTAACTTCCTTTTGAAGGGTTTTAATTTCTTCTGTTCTTATATATGGGGGATTTGATACTATCATATCATATTTACTATGCACATTCTCAAAAATATCGGATTTTATAAATTCGCAGTCTGCCTTAAGCAGTGCGGCATTTTTCCTGGCGACACTTAATGCTTCATCACTTATATCCGCACCTGCCGCCTTGATATTTTTTTCCTTCGCAAGTGTAATGATAATACATCCGCTCCCGGTACACATATCAAGAACATCCATGCCGTTTTTTATATACTTAAGAGCTTCCTCTATAAGAATTTCTGTATCATTTCTTGGAATAAGCACATTTCCGTCAATATAAAAGCATCTGCCATAAAACCATGCTTCTTCAGTAATAAGCTGCAGCGGAATATGATATCCTCTTTTATTTATATGATCAGAGAAGATCTTTAAATGCTCTGTATCGCATATTTCATTTTGCCTCATAAAATATCCGTTTTTTGAGATATTAAACGCATTTATAAGCAATTCCCTTGCATCATATTGCGCATTTTCAATTCCCTTTAACTTTAAAAAGTCTACAGCTGACCTATATGCCTGCTGTAGACTTAAATTTTCTTCCTGAGGATCGTATTTAATCATTGATTTCCCGGACATCCTTTTGTTTATTATCGTTCGCAGATGCATCCTTTTTATTATATTCGTATCCGAAATTTTCAGCAAGAAATGCTCTCCAGTCAAAAACAGCTTCAACGGATGCTATCCCAACCTCTGCCATAGAAGCATCTGGCTCCCTTGTAGTCATCTTTTGCAAAGCCATTCCGGGTTTGCTTAAAAGATTGATAAACTTATTATCCGTGCATCCGGCAAGCCTTATTATCTCATATGCAGTACCCGCAATAAGAGGTATAAGCGCAAGCCTTATGACTATTCTAAGCAAATGAGAATCAACCTGTATAAACATAATGAATATGATACTGACTACAATAACGTAAAATAAAAAGCTGGTACCGCAGCGTTTATGAAGTCTTGAGCTTGCAAGAACGTTTTCTACAGTAAGCTCATGCCCTGTCTCAAGGCAGTTTATACATTTGTGCTCAGCACCATGATACATAAACGTCCGCTCAATATCTTTCATGCATGATATCGCTACTATATATATAAGGAAGAATAAAACCCTTACAACTGCTTCAATTGCTGAAAGAGCCCATTTCGATGTGATCCACCTTCCGAGAAAGCTGCTTATAAAATAAGGCAATATCATAAATATTCCAATTGCAAGCACAACCGAAAAAATAAGTACTCCTGTCATTGCAGCACTTTCTTTTTTCTCTTCTTTTTCACGAAGCTTTTTGATCTCAAATTCAGAAAGGTTCTTTTCTCTTTCATTTCTGGCCTTCTTTTCTTCCTCGTCCTCCTCCATGAAGAATTCCGCGGAATACATAAGGCACTGCATTCCGGTGACAAGCGAATCTACAAAAGCAAATATCCCTCGTATAAACGGAAGCGCCTTCCAGGTTCCCGGCTTTATATATCCCTTTACCGGTTCAATCTTGGTAATTATCTCACCATCCGGCTTTCTGACAGAAATAGAATAATTTTCTCTGTTTCGCATCATTATTCCTTCTATTACAGCCTGTCCGCCTATACCTGAGTTAACTCTTTTATTCATCAATTCAACCTAATAAGCCTATCTGCAAAAATGGGTTGAGATCATACAACCTCAACCCTTTTAAGCTAAAACATATAAATTTCCGTTTATTACATACCGTATTTCTTATTGAACTTCTCTATACGTCCACGTGCCTGAGTAGCTTTCTGCTGACCTGTATAGAAAGGATGACATTTTGAACAAATTTCTACGTGAATATCTTTCTTTGTAGAACCGGTTGTAAAAGTATTACCACAGTTGCATGTTACTGTTGCCTGATAATATTCCGGATGTATTCCTTCTCTCACTGTATTCACCTCTTCCGTTTTTTAATCTGTATTTTATATTCGTGCCATTGATGGCCGAATTAATCTCGTACCAATAGCTTTTCTATATTATCATACAAATTATGATAATGCAACAACTATTATAAATTTTCTATTATAGAATATAAGACAAAACAAAACGCCAAAATCCGAAAACAAATTCAAACCTTGGCGCTTTACTATAGCGAGAGGGGGATTCGAACCCTCGACACCGCGGGTATGAACCGCGTGCTCTAGCCAACTGAGCTATCTCGCCA
>CAVLAA010000076.1:0-10045 GCA_963660835.1 bacterium | reverse complement strand
TATTTGATACAGGACATTTGACATTTTCAGGAGAGGATCCTATCGAGATCCTGAAGAAGCATCATGACAGGATCAAACATGTTCATCTTAAGAACGTAAGAAAGCCTGTTATGGAAGAGTGCTACAAAAAAGAGAGAAGCTTCCTTCATTCTATCCCATACGGAGTATTTACTATCCCAGGAGATCCGGAAGGCTGCGTAGACTTCCCGGAGGTATTCAGACTTCTTGGTGAATACAATTACGAAGGATGGGTAGTTGTTGAAGCAGAGCAGGATCCTTCAGTTGCAAATCCTCTTGAGGTTGCAAAGACAGCACGTAAATATGTTAAGGATCAGATTGGATTTTAATTATTAATTTTGAATTTTATTAAGGAGATAAATAACTATGAAGAAACTCAAAATAGGAATCATTGGTGTTGGACGTCTTGGATATGAGCATGCATGCAATATCGCAAACAGAGTACCTCAGTGTGAGCTTGTAGCTATCAGCGACAAGAACTTTGACAGAGCAAAGGAAGTAGCAGAGGAATTAGGTGTTACAGCTGTTTATGAGAAGCCTGTTGATCTTTGCAACGATCCTAACGTAGAAGCTGTAGCTATCGTTACAAATACAGATTCACACGTAGATATGATCGAGCTTGCTATGAACGCAGGAAAGCATGTATTCTGCGAGAAGCCTCTTGCTGAGACAGTTGAGAAATGTAAGAGAGCAGAGAAGATCGTTGAAGCACATCCGGAACTTACATTTATGCTTGGCTTCATGCGTCGTTTTGACCACTCATATGCAGTAGCAAAGAAGAAAATCCAGAATGGAGATATCGGAGATATCGTACTTGTACGCTGCTATTCACAGGATCCTATCGCCATCATCGAAGGAACTCTTGAGTATGCACCACGTTCAGGCGGACAGTTCATCGATATGTCTATCCATGATATAGACCTTATCCGTTGGCTTACAGAGTCAGAGCCAAAGAAGCTTTGGGCTATCGGCGGATGCTACGAATTCAAACAGTACAAGGATTGGGATGACGGAGACAACGTATCATGCCTTATCCAGAATGAAAACGAGACAATGTCTTTCTTCTATGCAGGACGTGCTGCAGCACACGGTTCAGCAGTTGAGACAGAGATCGTAGGAACAAGAGGAACACTTAGAATTGCAGCTGTTCCGACAGATTCTCTTCTTGAAGTTATGAGCTCTCATGGTGTTTGCCGTGAGTGCTATCAGGATTTCGTTACACGTTGGCATGATGCATATGTTACAGAGCTTGAGTATTTCTGTGACTGTGTAGAAAACAAAGAGAAAGCAGCTCCTAACGTATATGACGGAACAAAGGCTACAAATATCGCCTTCAAATGTAAAGAAAGCTTCTTAAAGAACGAGCTTCTTACACTTTCATAATTGATCCTTTTCTAACACATTGATATATGTATACCCATTACATCACAATTGCTTGTGAAATATTTTGCAGAGACAGAGCGGCAGAAATGCCGCTCTGTTGTTTTTATATGACAGTAACCCATCAAGCATAGTTGGATTACCTGGTTTTGACAGGATATGATAAAAATGTTAGATTGGATTCATAATTTACCTGGATTGCGAATATACGTTATACTTTTAATAAGGAGCAATATCATGCAGAGCTTTTTAGTTGCGGCACAGGTTGTTGTACCGCTTATGATATATATGATAATAGGAATAGCTATAAGAGCGGCCGGTATCTTTAGTGTACAGCAGTTTAAGGGACTGAATATGCTTGCGTTTAAAGTACTGATACCGCTTTCATTGTTTTTCAGTATTTACAATGTTGATCTAAAGGAGACAGTAGTTCCGCATGTATTTGCATTTGCGGCAATAGCAGTGCCGTCTATGGTTGCGGTTGTATGGATTTTATTTAAATTTCTGATAAATGATAAAAGAGACAGAGCAACAGTTATACAGGGCATTTATCGCAGTAATTTTGTCTTATTTGGTGCGGCAATAGCTGCAGAGCTTTGTGATGCAGACGGTGTTGCACTCGTTGGAAGCCTGACGGCGCTTGTAATCCCGATGTATAACATATTTGCGGTCATATTATTTGATTTAAACAGCGGAAGAAAAATAAAGATCAAGACTCTTCTGTTCGATATAATAAAAAATCCGCTTGTGCTTGCAGGTGTATTCGGGATCATTTTGAATATCTGTCCTGTTAAAATACCGACATTGATAATGACTCCGTTTCAGACACTGGGAAAGACAGCAACACCTATAGCGCTTGTAACACTCGGCGGAATTCTTTCTATTAAAAGTATTATCGGAAACAGAAGATTTCTTACTGCCGCAGTTATAGGAAGGCTTGTAATTGTTCCTGTAATAATGATAGCAATAGCCTCTGGAATGGGCTTTAGAGGTAAAGAGCTTGTAGCGGTGCTTGCTATATTTGCATCGCCGACAGCAGTTGCATCTACGCCGATGGCGCAATCTATGGGAGGAAACGGAGAATTAGCAGGTGAGATAGTAGCAATGACATCTGCATTCAGCATAATAACGATTTTCCTGTTTACATTTATACTTTCAAACTGGGGATTGATATAAGAAAAAAGAATGAATTGTGATATGAAAAACATATGTCATATGTATAGATAATGGACTTATGTTAAGAAATATAAAATACTTAGGGGACAAAGGAAATTAATTATGTTAAAATTATAACAAGAGTGAGCGCAGAGCTAAATGCCTAATTAATTTAGCTTGCCGGCAGAAATAGTCAGATGAGGAGAAAATAAAATATGCGTGGAGTACACAGTGCGGTAGATAATATCAGACGTAGTGTTTTTACTGAGGTTGCAAAGCTTGCATATGAAGCGGAAAATGATGATTACAGTGCAATAGATGAAGTGCCATACAGAATCATCCCGGGTGAGCTTGCAAGATACAGAAGAGACATCTTTCTTGAAAGAGCAGTTGTAAATGCAAGATTAAGACTTGCTCTCGGAATGGATTTTGCTCCGGATGGTCCCGATAAGCCAATAAGCACATTTATAAACGAGGCTGCTACAGATCAGAAATATTTCAAGGCACCTCTTGTAAATGTTATAAAATATGCCTGCAATGCATGCCCTGAAAAGCAGATACGAATCACAGACAGCTGTCAGGGATGCTTATCACATCCATGCCAGAATGTTTGTCCTAAGGATGCTATATATCTTGACAATGACATGCACTGCCATATTGATCAGAGCAAGTGTATCAAATGCGGCAAGTGCTTCAGTCAGTGCCCATACCACGCAATATCAAAGATAGAAAGACCTTGCGCAGAGGTTTGCGGAATGGATGCTATCCATTCGGATGAATTGGGAAGAGCACATATCGACTATGATAAGTGTGTATCATGTGGTATGTGCCTTGTTAACTGTCCGTTTGGTGCAATAGCAGATAAGAGCCAGATATTTCAGCTCATTACAGCAATAAAGAGAGATAAGACAGTTATAGCCTGTGTTGCACCTGCATTTGCCGGACAGTTCGGAAAGAATGTTTCAAATGGCCAGGTTAAGGAAGCAATGAAGCAGCTTGGATTTAAGGATGTAGTTGAAGTTGCGATAGGAGCAGACCTTTGTACAGTCGAAGAAGCAAAGGATTTCCTTGAAAACGTACCTGAGAAGCTTCCGTTTATGGCGACATCCTGCTGCCCTGCATGGAGCATGATGGCCAAAAAGCTGTTCCCTGAGATTGCAGACTGTATATCTATGGCACTTACGCCTATGGTAATTACAGCACGTATGATAAAGAAAGCCAATCCGGATGCCAAGATATGTTTTATAGGACCGTGTGCAGCAAAGAAAAATGAAGCAAACAGAAGAACAGTTCGTTCTGATGTTGATTTTGTTCTTACATTTGAAGAGGTCCAGGGAATGTTTGATGCAAAAGGAATTGTTCCATCAGAGATAGAGGCCGATGAGGATACAGCAATGACTGAAGGAAGCAAGATGGGAAGAGGCTTTGCAGTCGGCACAGGAGTTGCGGCAGCAGTTGTCGAAGCTATCAAGCATATCAATCCTGATATAGAAGTTCATACAGAGTATGGAGATGGCCTTAAGGAATGTAAAAAACTGCTGTTTAAGGCTAAGCTTGGCAAATGCAACGGCTACCTTCTTGAAGGTATGGGATGTCCCGGTGGCTGCGTAGCAGGAGCAGGAACAATTTCACCGGTAAGGGAAGGCTTCATGAATGTTCAGAAGTATTCAAAATCAGCATCCATAGAGAGCAGTACCGAAAGCCCGCATCTTGATAAGCTTGAAATGGTTGAAGAAAAAAATATATGATCATATTTAGCTGTTTAAAATCGTAAATCGTATAATAGAATATAAATCAAAGGAGAAAAAATGGTAAAGCACATCATATTATGGAAACTTAAAGAAGAATATACACAGGAACAAAAAGCGGAAATAAAAAAAGGAATCAAGGAAGGACTTGAAGGGCTTAAAGGCAAGATCCCGGGACTTATTGATGTAAAGGTAAATATAAACGGTCTGCCTTCATCAACCGTAGATCTTATGCTTGATACAAGCTTCGAAAGTGAGGATGCATTAAAAAATTATTCAGTACATCCTGAGCATGTAGCAGTTGCAAATTCAAAAGTAAGACCTTATACAAGTGTAAGAAGCTGTCTTGATTTCGAATGTTAAGAATTGGGCACGATCAGTAAATTTATGAGCCCATATCTGAAATAAAAGTATTAGTAAAAGCCGCAGAGTTAGTTTCATTAGCTCTGCGGTTTTTAAGAAAGCAGGATTATTATGAAGAGTGGATCAAAAAACAACAAAAAGCTGATAACCATAATAGCAGTTGTGATTGCAGCAGTGGCTGCGATTTTTTTGGCGGTTAAATTAATAGGTAAGGGTACAGCAGCTGTTGCAGGAAAGGCATATGTAAAGGCAATAGACAGTGTAAACAGTGCAGATCTGACATCTCTAAACAGATTTTCCGGAAAGGTTGAGACTCAAAAAACCGAAAAGGTCAAATTTGATTCATCAATGACACTTGGAGAATGTTATGTTCAAAAGGAACAGCATGTAGAAAAAGGAGATAAGCTGTTTGCTTATGATACGCAGTCTCTTCAGATTGAGGTTCAGCAAAAACAGCTTGAGATAGAAAAATTAAATACAACTATCTCTAATGACAATGCACAGATCACAACGCTGACAGCACAGATGAACAAGGCAGCAGCCTCAGAGCAGATAGAATTTTCATCTCAGATACTTGAACTTCAGGCAGAGGTTGCACAGTCAGAATACTCTATAAAGGTTGCACAGTCTGAGATAGATAAGAAAAATAAAACAATAGAAAATTCAGTTATTACAGCTCCGATGTCAGGAACTATAACCGAATTAAATGATATTTCAAGCGTAAGTGACGACACAGCATATATGGTAATAACCGCTGATGGCGAATTTAGAGTTAAAGCTAAGGTAAGCGAGCAAAACATAGTAGATATAAATGAAGGCGAGAAGGTTCTTTTAAGATCTAGAATAGATGAAACAAAGACATGGACCGGAAAAGTTTCTGCAATAGAAAAGCAGGCATCTGCTGATCAGTCTGACAGCGGACTTTATGACAGCAGCTCCGGCAATACCGCATCAAGCTATACATTTTATGTTGAGCTTGACAGCACAGACGGACTTATGCTTGGACAGCATTTAACTATAGAAAAATATATAGGACAGGATGAACTCGGAGACGGTATCTGGCTTACGAGCGGATGGATAGTAAAGGATGCGGATGAAAGCTATGTTTGGGCATCCTCATCTGTAGACGGAAGGCTTGAAAAACGACAGGTTACTCTCGGAGAATACAAGGAGGATGCAGATATCTACAAGATAGAATCAGGCTTATCCGATACTGATTATATTGCCTGGCCGGATGATGATTACAAGGAAGGCATGGCAGTAGCTGTTAAGCAAGCGGATACAAGCTCCCAAGAAAGTGAAGACAATACAGCTGATAACACAGCTGATGATGGCACTATTGATGAAGGTATGTTATATACCGATGACACTACAGATGCTTCATAAGTACAGGATGGGATCATTATGGGAACAATCCTTGAATTAAAAAATATTTATAAAAACTACGGAGAAGGAAAGCTTGCGGTGCCGGTTCTCTTCGATATAAATATCCAGGTTGAGGAAGGAGATTATATTGCGATAATGGGTCCTTCCGGTTCAGGAAAATCAACACTTATGAATATAATCGGCTGCCTGGATGAGCCGACATCCGGAACATATATGCTGAATGGAAATGATATTACAGACATGTCAAAAAATCAGCTTTCGGATGTAAGAAATTCAACCATAGGCTTTGTATTTCAGAATTTTAATCTTCTCCCAAGAGAAACAGCGATTGAGAATGTTGCTCTTCCGATGATATATGCAAAAATACCAAGAAGAGAACGTCTAAAAAGAGCGAGAGAGGCACTCGAGCGGGTAGGACTCGGTGAAAGAGTGGATTTCAAGCCTACACAGCTCTCCGGAGGTCAAAAGCAGAGGGTTGCAATAGCAAGGGCGATGGTAATGAAGCCCAAACTGCTCCTTGCCGATGAGCCTACAGGAGCACTTGACAGTACATCCGGAAAGCAGGTTATGGAGCTTTTTAAGGAACTCAATGAAGATGGTGTAACTATTGTAATGATCACACACGACAGTGAGATAGCAGCTCATGCAGGGAAAGAATATCTGATAAGGGATGGAAGACTTAGCCTGAGCGAAAGAGCAAATGAGAAAGGAAGCCTATGACAAATAAGAAAACAAGAAAAAGAGTGCTGCCCTTGATCATTGTTATAGCCGCAGTAATCATTGCAGCAGTCATATTTAACAGCATAAGAAATGCTTCCAAAAGCATCGATGTATATCCGGTAAGTGAACTGCTTCAGTCAAACTGGGAGGATGATTCATTAAGCGGAGAGGTTACAGAAGGAAGAGTCCAAAATATTCAGCTAAAGGATGGTATAGTGGATGAGATCTGTGTAAGCGAAGGTCAAAGCGTAAAGGCCGGAGATGTACTTATGAAATATGACACGGAGTCATTTCAGCTTACGATAAAATCAGATGAAGCGAAAATATCGTCTCTTGAAAGTGCGATAAACAAATCCAAGCAGGAGCTTGAAAAATATAAGACGATCATCCCTTCGGAATATGCTCCTACTGTAGAGCCGACAACTATACATCATACAGCAGAGCCTGTAGATACAATCTCTGAGATAAACGAAGGAACTGCACCTTCGGAGCAGGGTGAAGTAAGAACATATTACTGTACATCTGAAACTGTTGTAAAAGCGGATTTTCTAAAGTCTCTTTATGAAAATTCTTCAATTGTCCAGCTGAATGTATATGATGAAAATGTATTATATGCTACATGGACTATAGATGGAAATACTCTTGGCGACTCACCATATGCTAAAAAAATAAATGAAATAACGCCTGAGCCTACTAAAGAACCGATAGAAGAAGATGATAAGCAGGATGAGGAAACAGAGCCAACTGAGGAAGCTGAGCCGAATGATGGAGCAGAGCAAACCGGTGATGAAACAGTTATTGACAATGAGACAAATGACAATGAAGAAAGCAAAGACGAGACTGCAAAGATCGAGTTTGAAGATTGGACGATAGGAGATGGCATCAGCTATAATGGTGACGGAACAGCAAATATAGACTTTTCGAGTCCTCATTACGGAACACTTGATACAGTAGTTCCTGAGGAAGCTGAGTGGGACGAGACAATATATCCTGAAGAGCAGACAAGTGATGGCGAGAATTATACATATTCAAAGGATGAGCTTGCAAAGATGATCCAGGATAAGACAAAGGAAATCGAATCGCAGAACTTAAGCCTCAGAGAAGCAAAGCTTAATTACGAAAAGGATAAGCTTACATACAACACAGGAGAAGTAAAAGCTACTATAGATGGTGTCGTTACGGAACTTAAGGATGTTGCAGGCCTTTCATCAGGCGGAGACGTAATGAAGATAAAGGGCACCGAAAAGGCTGTAGTTACAGTTGCAGTAAGTGAGCTTGAGCTTGAAAAATTAAAGACAGGTGATAAGGTAAATATCACAGGATATGAATCAGGTGTTTCGGCAGTAGGTACAATAAATGAAATAGGTACTGAGCCGCTTACTGCATACAGTTCTTATGGAGCAAATAATCCGAATAGTTCATATTATCCGGCAAAAGCATATGTTGAGGATGAAGGTGCAGACCTAAAAACAGGCGAGAACTGTCAGGTAACACTTCAAAATTCAAGCAGTCAGGGTGGAAAATATCTTCCTATTATGTATATAAGGTCAGATACGAACGGAAAATATGTTATGGCTGACAGCAATGGTAAGCTTGTAAAGAAATATATCAAAACAGGCAAGTCACTTTGGGGATACGTTCTTGAGATAAAGAGCGGAATTGACGAAAATGACAAGATTGCATTTCCTTACGGAAAGAATGCCCAAGAAGGAGTATCCACCAAGGAAGCCGATGTAAATTATTATTGATAACGGAGAAATATATGATTGAAAATATCAGATTGTCAATGAAGGGAATATGGAGCCATAAGCTGCGTTCGTTTTTGACAATGCTCGGAATAATTATCGGAATTGCAGCGATCATAGCCATAGTTTCCACAATTAAAGGAACAAATAAACAGATCCAGGATAATCTTATCGGAGACGGAACAAATACGATTACACTACAGTTTTATCAAAATGGCATGCAGCAGGATTACAGCTACAATGAGGTTCCTGATAATGTACCGCATTATACGCAAAAGGTAAAAAAGCATATTGAAAACATATCAGGTGTTGAATCTGTCAGCATGTATCACAAGATGGAATACAGTAGCAGTATGTATTATAAGAACAGCGATATGCAGAGCAGCTCTATATATGGTATTGACGAGGATTATATCTGGACTAAAGGACTGCAGGTTATCGAAGGAAGAGGAATCTCAGCCAATGACATAAAGCAGAGCAAAAAGGTTGCTCTTGTCGATGAAGCGGCAGAAGGAAGCTTTGACGGAGACGATCCGGTAGGCAAGACGATAGATATAAACGGAGAGCCATTTGTAGTAGTCGGCGTAGTAAGCAAAAAAACTGAATTTGAGCCTATAATAAATTCAGTAGATGACTATAACAAATATGCAAAGACAGAAAATGGCATCGTATATATTCCGGATTCACTGTGGCCGGTATTAGTAGGATATGACATTCCTGAAGAATTTATAGTAAAGACAGATTCAGTCCTAAATATGACAGATATCGGAAAAAATGTTGAGAACATATTAAACAGCTATATCTCAAGTGATGCTTCAGGAAGCAACAGCATGGAATATAAAGCAAAGGATCTTGCAAATGAGGCTGCACAGCTTCAGAAGCTTTCTGAATCAACGAACTTTATGCTTATAGGAATTGCTTCTATTTCACTGCTTGTAGGCGGAATCGGAGTAATGAACATAATGCTTGTATCGGTTACGGAAAGAACAAGAGAAATAGGACTCAAGAAGGCTTTAGGAGCCAAAAGGAAGGCAATTCTTTCGCAGTTTATCACAGAGGCTGCAATGCTAAGTGTTATCGGAGGTATCTTAGGAGTGATAGCAGGAATCATCCTATCAAGGATAATGGCCGCAGTAGCATCCGTACCGGCAGCGATAAGCGTGCCTGCAATAGTTGTTTCGGTTTTATTTTCAATGCTTATAGGAGTTGTATTCGGACTTGTTCCGTCGATAAAAGCAGCAGATCTAAATCCTATAGATGCACTTAGATATGAATAACATAAAAAATCCGCTTATATGGCGGATTTTTTTATGTTATATTTCTTTATTTCATAAATTCAAGCATACTGTCCTTGTACTTATGATAATCAGATAAGCCAAGTTCATAGAGCTTCTGATTGATATCAGAATCCATTTTATAAGTGCTTATCTGAAGATCGGTTTCAAGGCTGAAGATAAATGCCTTACCATCTTTTTCAGCAGCAAACATTTCATCCTGGCATTTTTTGTACATTATATGACGGTTTTCAAT
>CAVLAA010000075.1:0-10172 GCA_963660835.1 bacterium | reverse complement strand
CCTTTTTCACCACGTCATCAGGGCCTATTATTTTAGCTCCGTCACCAAGTGATAAAACCCAATGGATAAACTGCTTGCTAAATTGAACAACAACATTAACAATAAAATATTCTTTGCCATCCGGTATCATCATGATATTTCCGCCAAAACGATCTATAACAACGCCTGCAAAATCATTTTTGAATCTTATTTTTACCATGCGTTCATCAGCCGAAAACATGTTGAAGCTTTTTCTGGCATAATCCGCCATATTCAAATTACTGACAGCATGTTTGCCTTCTCTTTCTTCATCAACTATGTCAATATGCAGCATCTTGTCAACACGATAATGCTTTGTTGCAGCTGCAGATGAATCATAACCTACAAGATAATAATTTTCATCATCCCATAAAACACCCCATGGGCTGATTTTATAATAGGCTCCGTCATGCCGAAGAACCATTTCCTTTTTGGTATTCCAATTAAAATACTGAAATTTTATCTTTTTATTATCATTTATAGCATCATGTATGGCATCTACATTATAATAGATTGCTTCGTTTACCGTCTTTATACGTCCCGATATATAAACCTGTCTTTGAAGATTCTTTGCCTCATATATGCTTACAAATTGTTCAAGCTTGCCTATCAGCTCATTACTTTTTTTCTCAGTAATAAATTTTGAGGATTGAATTGAATCAACAAGCAGCTTAAGCTCCGGCAGCTCAAATATCCGTCCGATCACATGATAATGAAAGGATTTTCCTATAGGCTCACCTTCTATTTCTATACCAAGCTGTTCAAGATCCTTCAAATCATTGTACAAAGTTTTTCTTTCTGCAGATACTCCATATCTTGAAAGTTCGCTGATTATTTCCGGCATTGTAATATAATGCTCATTATCTGTCATCGAAAGCATTATCTTCGCCAAATAAAATAATTTAAATTTTTGATTTGACCCTCTTGGCATGTCGAAATTCTCCAGTCTGTATATGATCAATCACCAAAAGAAATACCAAGCATCTTAGCTTCCTTAATGATATTTGCATCAGGTGATACTGTCTTTAGCTTTCCTGCAACCTCCTCAAGCGGAACAGCAATCATTTCGCGATTTTTATATCCGACCATTACTCCGTATTTTTTATTCAACAGATACTTACCTGCAACAGCACCAACTCTTGAAGCAAAAACTCTGTCGTAAGGATCCGGAGCTCCTCCTCTTTGGATATGGCCGGGAACAGTTACTCTTACTTCTCTTCCGGTTTTTTCTCTTATAAGCTCGGCAAGCTCATAGCTCGGGGACGGAAATGCATAATTCTTGAGTTTTTTCTTGTATTCCTTTTTGCTTAAGGCTGCATCCTCCTTTGAAATAGCACCCTCTGCCATTGCAATAATAGTGAATCGCTTGCCCTGTTTATCTCTTTCTTCTATTACATCTATGACCTTATCTATGTCATACGGAATCTCAGGAATAAGAATAACATCCGCACCGCCTGCCATTCCAGCATTTAAAGGAAGCCATCCTACCTTATGTCCCATAATTTCCACAATGAAAACGCGACCATGAGAGTTGGCAGTTGTATGTATTTCATCTATACATCTCGTAGCGATATCTACAGCTGATTGAAAACCGAATGTCATATCGGTTCCCCATGTATCATTGTCAATTGTTTTGGGAAGTGTAATTACATTGAGTCCTTCTTCACTCAAGAGATTGGCAGTTTTTGTAGATCCGTTTCCTCCCAGCATAACAAGACAATCCAGTTGAAGTTTAAAATAAGTATTTTTCATTGCTTCTATCTTATCAAGTCCATTTTCATCCGGCAGTCTTATTTCTTTAAACGGAACTCTGGATGTGCCGAGGATCGTACCGCCTGTTGTTAATATATTCGAAAAGTCATCATCATTTAAAACTCTGAATTTTCCATACATCAAGCCTTTATATCCATCTTCAAAGCCATAGAATTCGACAGGCTCTTTTGCATTATTCTTAACTGATTTATATACACCTCTCATTGTTGCGTTTAGTGCCTGGCAATCGCCTCCGCTTGTAAGCATTCCTATTCTGATCATAAGCATTTACTCCTTAAATTTAATACGATGCATATTTATGATATTGAGTTAAAAAGTTTTCGCTATGCTATCATTTATATAATTTTATTACTAAAAAGATATGCAAACAAGTAAATATTTGTCATTTTTGACAGAAATTGTGTTTTCACAAAAAATGGGGCGTTATTTAACGCCCCAATATCATATCTTATTAAATTTTAATAATTAATCATTCATATCCTTTAATGATTCAGCATCAGGATTCTTGAAGTTACCCTTTAAGAGTATATAAAGAACGATTCCTACGATAAGACCCCATGTTGCACCCTTTGTTGCAAGTACAGCAGCCATAACACCTGTAACACCTCTCTCAAGGTTAGTTGTGATCATAGCAAGACCGATTCTGCAGCATACATAACCCTGAACAATAAGGGTAAGTGATAATGCAGCAGGAAGTATAGGCTGTACAAATGATGCAACAGGAACTAAAGCAACACAGATAAATGTCATCCATCTAAAAGTACCAACACCACCGAAGATAGAATCCATTGATTTTCTTCCGTCTTTGTATCTCTCTGATACGGATGCTGTAACAGCAGCCCATAACGGACCAGAAAGCGAAACATAAGGACAGAAGAAACCTTCAATCACATTTCTTACACCACTTATGATGTTTGAACGGTTAGCATTGAAATCAACCTTCTCATCAGTTCTAACCTTTGCGGCCTGACCGATAAGCTCATCACTTGAAACGAAATCACCGAATGCAATAATATAAACAGCTATTGCGGTAGGGATTACAGAGATAAATTTCTGAACACTTGGGAAACCAATTGCAAATGGACTTAATGTGTTCCAGATTGTTGCAAAATCAGGAATCTTAATGATCGAACCAAGTACAAGGTTAGGAGGCGGAAGTTCTCCTGATAAAGGTCCGATTATAACTGCCAATATGATAGCAGGAAGCATTCCGAAGTTGCCTATAGCATATAAGAATTTATTTTTCTTTTTCATCTTTCTAAATGCTATAGAGAAAAGCAGGAAGTAAGCAAATATACTTCCGATTCCTACTGTTATAGGATAAAGGCTGAATCTTCCACCATCTGCAAACTCACCCATAATAGCTGAGAATCCAGCACCAAGAAGAATACCTGCTTTGATAGATTCCGGAATCCATCCGATGATTTTGCCTGCCATACCTGAAATACCCATGATAAGGAATATAATACCTATAACAAGCTGAAGTGCAATAAGCGTTTGGATTCTTTCCGTTCCTTGTTCACTCAACGTCAAAAAAGCCGTAACAAGAGGAATTGCAGGTGTTATCCAACCTGGAACAACAGGATCTCCGAGTAACGAATGAAGGTTGTAGAGCAATCCATTTATGATAACCATGCTCCATGCAACTTCATAAGGAACTCCAAGAACCTCTTCCAATACCGGGATAGCTCCCAAACATGTTGCACACATCAAAATAGCCTGCAAGCACTCTGAAATCTCCCAACGATAATGGATAAAAGGAATTCGGATTTTAAAAATCCCGGCCGGAATATATGGCTGCTCCGCACCGTCTTTTCGTTTTAGTGACATAAACTACGCCTCCTTTTAAAATAATAGTGTCAAAACAAGTTTCCCCTCTCAAGGGAGGCTTGATGTGAAAATATAGCATTTCGTCACATATGTATATTATATATTTTGTATAATATTTATCAATTGTAATTTTATACTAAGTTTTTATAGAATTTTAATATATTTTTATACAATTATAACATATGTTTATATTGTCAATCTTTTTTAAGTAAAGCGATTTGTTTTTGTGCATAAGTACTAAATAAGTAAATTATAGTTCAATTAAAATATAGTGCAGATAAAAAGAAAAAAGAGCCTTATCCTCTTCCCGGGTAAGACTCCTTTTTTGTGAACTGATCATTTTTTAATATGTATCTCAGGAATAGCAAGAGAATCATATGATATTGATCCTTCTTCCTGCGTTTTATCTGATATATCTTCTGTATCTTCTCCGGTTATAATTTCCGGAACCGCAAGATTATCATATTTTATATTGATCTTGTTCTTTTTACCTTCTTTATCTGCTGTATTATTTGATGACATATTTTTTACCCCCGATCATCTTAATTATAAAAAGTTAATAAAGAATGTTATTGTTAAACTATTAAGGAAATCCGCAAACAAACTTCCAACTATAGGAATCAACAGATAAGCCTTAACTGATGGTACATATTTATCACAAATAGCCTGCATATTCGCCATAGCATTTGGTGTTGCTCCCATTCCAAAGCCGCATGTTCCGGCAGCTATAACAGCCGCATCATAGTCACGACCCATTATATTAAATACGATAAGGCGGGCAAAGATAAACATAAGCACTACCTGAGCAGCCAAAAGTATGATCAGCGGCAATGCAAGATCTGCAAGCTGCCAGAGCTTAAGCGTTATCATCGCTATACCTAAAAACAGAGATAGGCAAATTCCACCTATATCATTGATCTCGCCCATATATATATCGAATTTGTGTGTATATTCACCGATATTTCTAAATAATGCAGCAGCGATCATAGCTCCGATATATATAGGGAATGTCATTCCTGTTTTTGTAAGCAGCCATGAAATGATCGTACCAAGTCCTATAGCAAGTATAAGCTGAAAAACGGCAGCCGGATACATAGATGTATGACGTGTATGCTTCTTTTCATCTTCAACAAGTAAGCTGTCATCTTCTGCTACTGCGGTTTTTACCAAATCCCTTTTTTCTATAAGCGATTTACCTATAGGCCCTCCCATCAAGCTTCCGGCTATCAATCCAAATGTTGCAGCTGCTGTACAAAGTGTTGTTGCACCTGTTACATTAAAGTCTTCAAGTACCGGACCAAATGCACCGGCTGTTCCATGACCGCCTACCATAGGTATAGAACCTGTGCAAAGTCCTGTAAGAGGACTTATTCCAAGAACATTGGACATTCCTACCGCAACAAAATTCTGACATATAATAAGTGCTATTACAACACCAAGGAAAATAACAAGTGATTTTCCTCCACTCTTTAAAACCTTGAGATTTGCCTGGAATCCAACAGATGTAAAGAAGAATACCATACATACCTCACGTAATGTATCATCAAATGAGACTTGTGCTAAATTAGTTTCGTACAATATGCATATTACTACTGCAAATACTATACCACCGACAACAGGTGCCGGTATACAGAATTTTTCCAAAAAATTGAATTTTTTCTTTAAAAATTTGCCAAGTATCAAAACAACTACAGCTATTGCAAGTGTTTGATACATATCTAAATTTAATTCCATATATACCTTTCTTTATAATTGTCTATTAGTCTACTGTAATTCCCTGTGTTTCATAATAAGCCGCAGCTCCTTTATGGAACGGAATAGTTACATTTTCAGTTGCTGATTTTGTATCCAAGTTAAAGTCAAGCGATAATGAATACTGGATATTTTGTTCATTATCAAACAGCAGCTGAGTTAATGTTTCTACTGTTTTTGAGTCTAAGGAATCGTTTGCAAGCAATAAACAATTTACACCAACTGTTGAAACATCCTCTTCCTGTCCGCTATACATTCCGGCTGGAATAGTATATTCACTATAATAGCTGTACGCCGACATAAGCTTTTGAATATGTTCCTCATCTATAGAAATAAGGCGAATATCCGTTGTTTTTGCAAGCTCTTCTATTACTGTTGTCTGTACACCAGATGTGCAAAACATAGCATCAACAGAGCCATCGCTCAATGCATTTGCAGCATCCGTATAATTCAAATTTTTATATTTATACAGATCATCTGACAATCCGTAAATCTGAAGAATCTGTTTGGCATTTCTTTCTGTTCCTGATTCCTCTTCTCCAATACTTATGGTCTTGTTCATAAGATCATCTACCGAATAAATATCTGAATCAGCCTTAACAATTAACTGACACGCCTCTGTATATAAATTTGCTATTGCACTGTAGCCCTGAAGTTTGTTATTTACAAAGCTGTTTTTTCCGTTATAAGCATCACTTGTAAGATCTGCCTGTGCTATGGCAAGCTGAATATAATTATCCGAAATAAGTCTCAGGTTAGCTGCCGATCCGGCTGTAGCCGTGACATTCAATTCAATAGCATCATCACTGTCAGCAACAAACTGAGAATATGCGTTTGCAAATGCAAGATAAACGCCGCCAACTTGTGCCGCACCAAATTTTATGGTTTTTTCTGATTGTCCGCATCCCACACTGAAAATCAATGTAAAACTCAACAATACTGCCAAAATTTTTTTCAATGGTAAATCCCCTCCTATAATATTAATTTAAAATTACTATGCAGAAAAACGCAAATGCCTAATAAGTATACATTGAAATCAATTTTATGACAATTATGCAATTAAACATATATGAATTTTTTTATATAAAATTATTCATATTATACTATACGGAGCAAACGACATAAATTTTCGATATCAGTTCTATTTTGAGAAGGTTTGACATTGAGACATATGCATCATATACTTTTATTGTTTTACAGGAGCAAAATCATAAAATAATTAAGGAGAAAACTTATGACATTTATATATCCGGCAATTTTCAAACAACTAGATGATGGTTCTTTTTCAGCATATTTTCCGGATCTGGAATGCTGCCAAGCAAAAGGAGGCGACCTCGAAGATTGTATAGATGCAGCTAATGATGCATGCCGCGATTGGATAGAGTTAGAACTAAGCGAGGACGACGCTGTACTGCCTTCTGTAACAACAGAGGATGATATCGAACTTAAACCGGGAGAATTTGTAAGGCATATATCCGTAAATATCAAATTTTATGTAGGATGGGACGAATAAAAAAAAGCGGGAGGAAGCACCAAATATTGATGTGCTTCTTCCCACTTTTTTATTACAGCTGTATGCCAGCACATTTAATATGAATTTTATCTTTTCTTTTTATGATCTGCTACAGCATTTATAACGATACTTTGCTTGTCATCTCTTATCCGGCACTGATCAGATTCCTGTCCGTCAATTTCAAATCAAGCGAATCTGATGTAGCTTCTGTGACTGCCTGCTCATATTTTCTTTGCAATACGCTTAATTACTCCCACTATCTTCCTCCTTAATAGAATTGTATTTAGTATATCATTGTGCATTATGATATTTTACAAAAAATGCATGAAAAAATTTTTATATGTAAATGAGGCCTGTCTTTCGGCAGACCTCATTTATAAATTATCTTCATATAAAGTTAATAGTTTTAGAAAATTGTATATCCTCCATCTACTGCAAGACTGGCGCCATGTATGAACGATGACTCATCAGATGCCATAAATGCAATCGCCTGTGCAACTTCTTCCGGCTTTCCCGGACGGACAGCCGGGCTCATCTTTATCTTCATTGTTACCGGATGCTGAGGAATAGCAAGTACTCTTGCGATCATTTCTGTGTCAATAGGGCCGGGAAGCACTGCATTGATCCTAACTCCTGTACGGCCATGATCAAGTGACATCTGGCGTGTAAGACCCAAGAGGCCATGCTTTGCTGATGTATATGCAAGTCCTCCTCTTCCTGCTCCTGTTGAAGCCATTGATGCAACATTGACTATTGTTCCCTTGCCTTGCTTTTCCATGATTGGAATGATCTTTTTGCAAAGCACAAACGGAGCTGTAAGGTTTGTAGCTATTACACTGTTCCATTCATCCATTGTAATATCATTCATGTTTGCAGTTGTTCCGCCGATACCTGCGTTATTAACAAGAATATCTATCTGTCCGTATGTATCAAGAGTTGTCTTTACCAAATTTTCAAGGCTTTCATCACTTGTTACATCTGTTTTGCAGAAAATTGCTTCTCCGCCTGCTGCCTTGATCTCTTCTACACAGCTTGCACCGAGTTCATCTTTTGTTCCAACAACAACTACTTTTGCACCTTCCTTAGCAAAAAGCTCCGCTGTTGCACGTCCTATCCCTCTTGTTGATCCTGTAACAATTGCCACTTTGTCCTTAAGTTTCATAGTAACTTCTCCTTTCGTTCGTTTCGATCATCTTCTGCCTGTTTCCATAAATGCTGTACGGTCATATCTTCCGGTTAGTAAATATGGAGCAAGTATATCTGCATCAATTTCTTCGCATAGATTCAATTTGTGTACCATCAGATCATTTGACGCATATGCACCGCCAACAACTGTTTTGATCGGAAGTTCTGCCCATGGATCGTCAATTGACGAATTAAGTTTTAATGCAGCAAATCCGGGTTCCCATGAATGATAAGTATATTCACATAGATTCTGCAAAAGCGCACCATTCTGGAAATGCGATTTACCTTCTTTATCCGGTTCACGGTCAAGGTGGAAATAGAATCCGCCGCCGTATGTCTTCTTGCCTGCCTCCGGGAACTGATAAAGCATTGCCGCCATAGCATTGTTGTATTCACCAATCTTTAATGAAACATTCACAAGCTCTGTTCCCCGACGGCAAACTGAAGCTGTTACAATATCATCATTTCTTCTGATAACAAATTCCGAGCCGAGTTTTTTCGGGATCGATCCGTTATCTCTTCCGCATTGAACTGCCATTTCTGCACCCGGTCCGCCAAGCACAAGACTTATCGGATACAAACCAAGCTGTGTTCCATATGTACAATAAACTCCAAGAATTGCTTCATAATAATCATCCGCAAATGTCGGCTCCTTTATGTGACATATAGAAACCGTAACTACAGGAATTTGAAATGGCTTCAACGGTGGCGGAAGAATCTTTGCTATTGCACATGGATCGGTCAAATATGCAAGGTATACACCCTCCTGATCCTTCATCAGCGAAACCTTACCGAAGTTCGGCATATCATCAGGAGCTGTAATAAAGCTTGGGCGCTTAACCTGCTTTGCAAACAGCGCTCGCGCTGCTTCATATCCACTTCTTGATGCCGGAGCTATAGTTCCGTCCTTTATAGCATTTCCGATTGCATTTGCATCGATTCCCTTTTCTTTAAGCTCTGCTACTAGTTTGTTATCAGGCTTAAATCCTAATGAAAGAACAACTGCATCTGCTTTTACAGTAACTTCTTCCTTGTCGCAAACACGTTCAAGAACAACTTCTCCATCCTTGATTTCTTTTACTGCATGGCCAAGCATATATTCCGTGCTGTATTTATCAAGTCGGCCGCAAACATCTGCAACATTTGTATGATTTGCGTTTGGTGCAACCTTGTCGAGCATATCTGCGATAACGACAGTATTGCCTTTGCTGCAAAGATATTCTGCGGTTTCAATACCGGTAAGTCCCGCACCAACGATCAAGACCTTTTTACCTGAAAGACCTGATTTTCCTGTAAGAACATCCTCTATTGTATAAACATTGTCTCCATTTACACCCAGCAGGCTTTTCGGGATAATTGATCTTGAACCTGTTGCAACCAGAACAGCATTCGGTTTCATTGCTGCAATACTATCGGCAGTTGCTTCCTCACCAAGTTTTACTTCAACTCCCAACTTTTCAAATGCAGCCTTATAATGTTCTGCGATCCAGCCCATACGTTCTTTTAGCGGTGGTTTTTTTGCAAGATTAACTGTTCCGCCAAGTTCGTTCTGATTATCGATCAGCGTAACCTTTATGCCTCTCTGAGCCAATGTCTTTGCAGCGATCATTCCGCTGGGTCCTGCGCCAACAACTACCGCTGTATGACCATCCGGGTCATATGCAAGATCTC
This sequence comes from bacterium, assembly GCA_963660835.1. Classification (GTDB taxonomy): domain Bacteria; phylum Bacillota; class Clostridia; order Lachnospirales; family Lachnospiraceae; genus Alectryocaccobium. Next base: position 430 of record CAVLAA010000075.1, on the reverse strand, counting down.
CATAATACCTTTCACGACCCATGCGCGGATTTACTGCACATTCTGCCGGGATTCCTGCACCCATCCATGCATTTAAGCTTTCGAAGCATCTTAGGCAGTTAATGCATTTGCAAAGCTCATCTTCTCTGCCTTCCATAACCTTGCGTCCCCACTGTTCATCAGCCAGCCAACTTCTGCCCATTGATACAAAATCTTCAATTTCTTCTTCAAGGAACATTTCGGCAATCTTTGGTTCACGTATTGAAGAAACTCCGATAACAGGAATTGAAACATGATCCTTTACTGCCTTTATAATGTCTTTTCTCCATCCCTGAGGAAATGATATAGGCTCTACACACACACTGCCTGTTTCGTAAAGACCAACCGATACATCTATGAAATCAATTCCGATCTTTTCGAGTGCTATTGCAATCTTTACTCCATCCTGAAT
>CAVLAA010000074.1:0-10346 GCA_963660835.1 bacterium | reverse complement strand
CCCAAAATACTGTTATTATTTTCATACCAATATACCGGTATCATTTTCGAAATTTTTATAACCGATCTGCTCAACAGACTTACCGGAACAAATACTCCGCATAAAAAGCTCATTCCCAATGATAAAACATTTGCGAGGCCGTTTACTGCATTTGAATTAATAGAAACACTTGCAACAAAAAATGCTATTGCTATTGAATTTATGACCATTATTATCAGATTAACCATATAATAGCCTATGTTTGTATCATTAAATACCTTTCCGGGATTCAAGATATTAACAAGCACTAATGAAATTACAAATATGATAATTCCGATCGTAAGTACCGATAACATAAGCTGAGCACTTCTTCTAAACGAACTGACAGCCGAGACCTCAAGTCTCTTTTTTATCTCCGGTTTCTGATATTCAAGCATAATAAATCCAATGATAAAACATGATAATGCGATCAAAACATATGGCAATATCATAAATCCAACAGATAGCTTTGAACTTTCTTCGTTTCCTTCAATAATGCTCACATTATCCTTAGATATATCTATGCTTTTCATATTTTCTATAGCTTCTTCTATCGAATATCCTGCTTTTATATATAAGTTTATCCCCGACAAATAACTGTCTACTATATTTTCAATATAATAAGAAGCGTTTGATGTTGGACGCCCTGTTCCTAAAAGCAGATTATCGGTTGTATCTTCATTTTCTATAGCTTCCGGATAATTTTTTTCAAAATCTTCCGGAATGATAAGAGCATATTCTATATTAGAATAATAAAGCTCCTCTCTGATAGTTTTTTCGTCATCTTCTATATCAACAACATTTTGAGAAGCCTCGAGAATTCCTGTTATTGCATATGACAATTCAGATTTGTCTCTGTCAATAACAGCCATTGCAATACTTTCTTTTTCATATCCAAGTGTTGAACTATTATCCTTTGAGATTGTGATCATTATCCCTAATGCCATAAAAATGACAAGATATAATATTATTAGGAATTTTTGTCTGATAGCAATCCTTAGTGCACCTTTAAATACTGTCATAGCTAACCCTCCTTGTAAGCAGCCATGCAGCTATCAAAAAAATCATGCTGATGATACCCATATTAAAAAGATTCATCCATATTCTATCTATATCCTCATATACACATATACAATAAAAAGAATCCGCTATTAAAGCTGCCGGATTGATCTTGTTTAGGATCGGAACAGTTTTCTCAATAATATCTTTCATATTACTGACCATAAGTCCTGAAAAAAATGAACAGGTCATTGATGCTCCCAGCAAGATCGCTCCCTTTATAGCTGCGCTCCATTTTCCGATACTATGTATAAATATTCCAAACGAAACTCCGATCAAACATCCCATGATACAAGTTAACACAGCATAAAATGGATGATAAGAGATATCGATTGAATTAAATACACAGGCAAATACCACAAGGATTATAAGTATATTAAATAATGAAACGACATATGCACTTATTCCATTGGATAAAATAAGCTTAAACCTGTGAATAGGAGATAATGAAACCCTCACTCCGATAGGTGAAATATTGGCTTGGATTCGCTTTGCTACGGCCTCTCCCAAAAAGCATGCATAAAGACATGCCATAGCCATAAGTGCATAAAAATACGGTGTTACCGAATTAACATCTCTTCCACCCAATGAAACATTTTTTATATAGGCCATGTCATTTATATTACTGCTGTCAATAATATCATTAATATCGTTTTCTAAGTTTTCCTTTAACTTATCAATATCTATATAAGAGCCGTTTTTTACCGCATCCTGTATTTCTGACTCCAGCTTTTCTTTTTTATCGTCTGTGATCTGATCAATAATAGCACTCTGCTGATCATATGTTTCCAAAATCATATTTAGGATCGAACTTTTCAAATTGTTATCCGAAACTATAAGTGATATATCATCTCCATCTATAATATATATTCCATAAACCTTTTCATCTAAAAGCAGTGTCTTTGCTTCTGCCTTATCCTCAATATATTTAGGAATTATTAGATCATCTGTAACTTCATCTAATACATCCTTAAAATTAAAATCCGAATCTGTTTTTTCGACTTCAACTACTGCGACAGGAATAGCTTCAAATGTATATGAATCATCTATCCCCCCCAATGCAAATTTAAATAAGCAGCCAAGAATTATAGGAAAGGCAAGTGTCCAAAATATAAGTGTACGTTCCCTAAAAGTCAAAAGAATATTGTACCATGTTGTTCTAAGCATATATTACCTCTAATCTCTGAGCTCTCGTCCTGTTAATTCAAGAAAGGCTTCATTAAGTGTAGGCAGATGCGAAAGAACATGGTCAAGAGATGCCTGCTGCTTAAGCTCCTCTGTTGTGCCTTCAGCTAAGACACTGCCATGATCAATAATAACAACTCTTGTACAAATTTCTTCAACCTCTTCCATATAATGGGTTGTATATATAATAGTAGAACCTTCTTTATTTAATTTTTTTATTCCATCAAGAATATTATTTCTGCTTTGTGGATCCACAGCAACAGTTGGTTCATCCATTATCACAAGCTTAGGCTTATGTGCAATTCCGCAGGCAATATTAAGACGCCTTAGAAGTCCTCCGGAAAGCTTTTTAGGTCTGAATTTCACAAAATCCTGAAGCCCCGCAAATTCTATTGCCTCGTCGACAAGCTCTCTTCTTTTCTGCTTTTCCTTAATATATAATCCGCAAAAATAATCAATATTTTCCTTTACGGTAAAATCATTGAACACAGCTACATCCTGTGGTACAACACCGATATTTTTTTTAATATCATATCTGTCAGGAGACATTTTCTCACCGAAAATCTTAATTTCTCCTTTATCAAATGACAGCAATGACAACATACAATTCATAGCAGTTGACTTTCCCGATCCGTTTGGACCTAAAAGTCCAAATACTTCTCCTTCATTTACTTGTAAATTAAGACCGTTTAATGCCTTTAACTTTCCATATTTTTTCTCAAGGTTTATTATCTCAACAACAGCTTTATTCAAACCATCCTCTTTTCTGACTATCCTAATATGAATCGTCATCCTGATCATCTATAATATCTCTCAGCACTCTATCAGCCTTCATCCTTGATTCATTACGAAGGCGCCGACTGTCTGCTCTTTTCCTTTTGCGCTTTCTTTTTATTCTTACGATATTGATATACCATGCAAATCCGGCTGCGGTAATAAACGGAATAATATATGACAGTATATGCATATTACTCCTTTTATCGATGGTTCTTGAATTTCTTCCAACAACAAGATCCTGAAGATGCGTTATTTTCACTTCCTCATACGTACTTTGCATATTTTCCTGTGTATCACTTGCGGCTTCATCCACATCTGTATTTTGCAATTCTTCCGATGTATCCTGCGTCTCAACATCATTTGCAAACAAAGTATCATTTATCGGTAAATTAGGAAATGTAATTTTATAAAAAAACGCGGTTCCTGTTCCATCATCTCTGGTTGCATTCATAGCCAGTATAAAGCTTGAATCATCGAGTCTTGCAATTTGCTCCGGCTCTACCTTGGCATATCCCGACAATCCAAAATCAACAGCAACACAGTCCTCAACATCTCCTCCGCTTAGTGAATAAGCCATTACATAATTTGTATTTGAAAGAAAAAGCGTAAGAGGTGACTGCAAAAGATAATCTCCGGATATACAAAAGGCCTGAAAATTATATCCCGGTGTGGGATCTTCTGCTCCAAACTCCTGTATAATATTAAAATTAGCATCCAGCTTTAAAATATCATACTGTCCTTCATCATTTGTCTGTATATAATATACATCATTTATCCTATCGTATGATACTGAAAGTAAATTATATGAATCCGAAATTTTTATTCTTCCTGTAATTTTCAACGAATCAGGATCTATCTTTATCAAGCATCCTCTGTTTTCTGCATCTACACTTGTATATGGTGCAACGATCAACTGTTTTGTATTCGGATTATATGTAAGACCGTTGCCATGTTCAAGATGCTGCGTATCATCATATCTTGCAAGTGAATATTGCTGCACAATATTGCCATTTTCATCAGTCGTATTTTTATAATATGCAGAAATTACATCTCCCCTTGATGCATCATCAGCAACATTCTCAATCGTATAAATATAATTTTCATCAGCACATACAGACTGAACAACACCATTTACTGCGTGAAAATCCTGCTGAAATAATAATTCCGATGAAAAGTCCGATAATAGCGTACCATCTGCATAGCAAATACTATATGACGATACAAATATAGCTGCTGAAATAATAACAAGCAGCGCTATTTTTAATTTTAACCTTACATGAACAGCTATATACTTGTTCATCGCTATATATTCCCCTAAATTCCCCTTATTTTTTAGAGCTTAATTTTGTATTTATTTAACTTGAACCAAAGGTTTATGGTCAAGCGGATATTTGCAATTGAAACATAGTATTTCCTTGATTCCATTAAATAAAATAAAAGTGGGCGGTAAAATGCCGCCCACATAAAATATCTATATCTTTATTACTCTTCTGCACCATAAAGTGTGATGAGCTTATTGAGATATTCATATCTTGCCTTAGCTTCTGCCTCTGACTTAGCAAAGAGTCTAGCTGCCTTCTCAGGATTAGCACGTTTAAGTGAATTGTAACGAACTTCTCCATCAAGGAACTCTGCATAAGACTGTGTAGGAGCTTTTGAATCAAGAGAAAATGCTGCTTTTCCTTCAGCCTTAAGTGCAGGATTGTATCTGAAGCAATGCCAGTATCCTGACTTAACAGCAAGCTCTTCCTCTGTCTGAGCCTTGGCCATACCCTTCTTGATACCATGGTTGATACATGGAGCATAAGCAATTACAAGTGATGGTCCCGGATAAGCCTCTGCCTCTGCAAGTGCCTTAACAGTCTGGTTGTAATCAGCACCCATAGCGATCTGAGCAACATATACATATCCGTAGCTCATAGCTATTGAAGCAAGATCTTTCTTCTTAACTTCCTTTCCGCCTGCAGCAAACTGTGCAATAGCACCTGTAGGTGTAGATTTAGAAGACTGTCCGCCTGTATTTGAATATACTTCTGTATCAAATACCATTACGTTGATATCTTTTCCGCTTGCAAGGATGTGGTCAACACCGCCAAAGCCGATATCATATCCCCATCCGTCACCACCGAATACCCACTGTGATTTCTTTGAAAGGAAATCTTTATTATCTAGGATATACTGGCAGTCATCGCATTTTGTATCAAGATTTTCAATTGCAGCAACAAGCTTGTCAGATGCAACACCATTTGCAATACCAACACCGAAAGAATCTTCCCATTCCTTAGCAGCTTCTTTAACTTCTGCCGGAGCAGCGTCTGAAGCAAGAATGTTGTCTACTTTCTCCTTGATTGCATCACGAAGTGCATTCTGTGCAAGAAGCATACCATAACCAAACTCAGCAGCATCCTCAAACAATGAGTTGTTCCAAGCAGGTCCTTTGCCTTCTGCTGTTGTTGTATATGGTGTTGAAGGTGAAGAGTTACCCCAGATTGAAGAGCATCCTGTTGCATTTGCAATATACATACGATCTCCAAAGAGCTGAGTAATAAGCTTAGCATAAGGTGTTTCACCACAACCGCCGCATGCTCCTGAGAACTCAAGAAGAGGCTTCTTGAACTGGCTTCCCTTAACGCTTGTCTCTTTATATTTTTCAATAACATCCTTCTTGTCAGGAAGTTCAACTGTATAATCGAACTGAGCCTGCTGGAATAATCCTTCCTCAAGCGGCTTCATCTCGATAGCTTTGCTTCCCTTCTTTCCAGGACATACATTTACACAAGATCCACATCCTGTACAATCGAGTGCAGAAACGCTCATTGTAAATTTGTATTCTCCAACAGCCGGAACCATCGGTATTGTCTGAACTCCCTCCGGAGCATTTGCTGCTTCTTCCGGAGAAAGAGCAACAGGACGGATAACTGCATGAGGACAAACAAATGAACAACGGTTACACTGAATACAATTTTCAGGATTCCAAACAGGAACACTTACTGCAACTCCACGTTTCTCATATGCGGATGAACCTGAAGGAGTTGAACCATCCATATAAGGCATAAATGCAGATACAGGAAGTGAATTTCCTTCCTGAGCATTGATCTTGCTCTGGATATTGTTAACGAAGTCAACAAGTGCTTTGTTTCCTTTTGTTGTATGTGTAAGAGTAAGTCCGTCACCCTCTGCATTTTTCCAGCTTTCAGGAACTTCAACCTTAACAGCCTTATCAGCACCTGCATCGATAGCAGCCCAGTTCTTCTGAACTACGTCATCACCCTTACGTCCGTAAGTAGCCTTTGCAGCTGCTTTCATAAGCTCAATAGCTTTCTCCTGTGGGATAATATTTGCAAGCTTGAAGAATGCTGACTGAAGAATTGTATTAATTCTTGTAGGTCCCATACCAACTTCAATACCGATCTTAACACCATCTATTGTGTAGAACTGGATATTGTGCTCTGCAATATATCTCTTAACCTGTCCCGGAAGATGTTTCTCAAGTCCTTCCATATCCCATGCACAGTTAAGAAGGAATGTACCACCATCTACAAGCTCCTGAACCATGTTGTACTTTGTAACATATGAAGGATTATGACATGCAACAAAGTTAGCTTTATGAATAAGATATGTAGATTTGATCGGCTTATGTCCGAAACGAAGGTGAGACATTGTGATACCACCAGACTTCTTTGAGTCATAATCAAAGTATGCCTGTGCGTACATATCTGTGTTGTCACCGATGATCTTAATAGAGTTCTTGTTTGCACCTACAGTACCGTCTGCTCCAAGTCCCCAGAACTTGCAGTTGATAGTTCCTTCAGGAGTAGTAACGATAGGAGCACCTTCCTCAAGTGAAAGATGTGTAACATCATCATTGATACCGATTGTAAATACTTTTTTCTCTGTATTGTTGTATACAGCTACGATCTGAGCTGGTGTTGTATCGTTTGATCCAAGACCATAACGTCCTGTATATACAGGAATCTGATCGAATTTAGAGAACTTAAGTGCAGCAACAACATCAAGATAAAGCGGCTCACCAATAGCTCCCGGCTCTTTTGTACGATCAAGAACTGAAATCTGTTTAACTGTATCAGGAATAGCTTCAATAAGCTTCTCAGCTACGAATGGACGATAGAGACGTACCTTTACAACGCCGACTTTCTTGCCAGCTTCTCTTAAGTAGTCAATTGTCTCTTCGATAGTGTCACATACAGAACCCATAGCAATGATAACATGTTCTGCATCCGGTGCACCATAGTAGTTGAATAATTTATAATCTGTACCGATCTTTTCATTGATCTTGTCCATATATTTTTCAACGATCGCAGGGAGCTCATCATAAGATTTGTTGATTGTCTCTCTTGTCTGGAAGAAAATATCTGGGTTCTGAGCTGAGCCCATCTGACAAGCATGATTTGGATTCAGTGCATTTTTACGGAATTCATTAATGGCATCTATAGGAGCGATATCCTTAAGGTCTTCATAATCCCATGTTTCAATTTTCTGGATCTCGTGTGAAGTACGGAATCCATCAAAGAAGTTGATAAAAGGGATCTTTCCTTCAAGTGCTGCACAATGTGCAACCGGTGTAAGGTCCATAACTTCCTGTACAGAAGATTCGCAAAGCATTGCACATCCTGTCTGGCGGCAAGCATAAACATCAGAATGATCGCCGAAAATATTCAGAGCATGTGATGCGATCGCACGTGCTGAAACGTGGAATACACCCGGGAGATGCTCACCGGCAACCTTGTAAAGGTTAGGGATCATAAGAAGAAGTCCCTGTGATGCAGTATATGTTGTTGTAAGAGCACCTGCAACAAGTGATCCGTGAACAGCACCTGCAGCACCTGCCTCTGACTGCATTTCTGTTATCTGCACTTCACGACCAAACATATTTTTGCGTCCCTGAGTTGCCCACTCATCAGTCGCTTCGGCCATCGGTGAAGATGGTGTTATAGGATAAATAGCCGCCACATCGGTAAATGCGTAGGAAGCATGAGCCGCTGCATGGTTACCATCCATGGTTTTCATTTTTCTAGCCATTAACTTTTCCTCCTTGATATACTTTTTATGTATAACTCATTTTTTCACAGCTATAATATTATATAGCTGAAATTTTCATTTGTCCACCTTTAGGGGCTGATATGATTTTATTTTGATATATCATTTTTATATACTTTACATTATTTTAATGCATAAATCCAGAATCCATGGGATATGTTTTTACACTTCACAAAAATATCTTTTTCCATCTATTCTGTCACAAGCCTTCTTAATCAGTCATTATATAAATAAATTTAAACGTATTATGAATGTTTATGAATTAGATTAGTGTCAAAAGCCGAACATTCTGATATTATTGATAACAACAGAAAAATATAAAAAAACAGCTATCTCATATAAATTTAACATAGGAGAATCAATGACATGCCTTTAAGTCTGCCTTTCTGACAGAGTATCGCATGTCAGAAAAGAGGAAATATGGAACAGTGGCTTGTAAGCATGAAAAAAGCCGATTTTAATAAAATATCAAAGCAATTTAATATATCTCCGGTAACAGCCCGTCTTATAAGAAACAGAAATTATACTGACATCTCAGATATAAATAAATATTTGAACGGTGGATTATCCGATCTATATCCTGCTTCGTTAATGAAGGATATAGAGCTTGCTTCTGAAATTCTTTTAAATAAAATAAGGTCAAACAAATCGATCAGAATAATCGGCGATTATGACATAGATGGTATAATGTCAACTTATATACTCCTCAAAGGTCTGTCACGCCTGGGTGCTGATGTTGACGAAAGGATACCCGAACGAATCCGTGATGGATATGGTTTAAATGAAAATCTTGTTAAAGAAGCATACGATGATGGCAAGGACACGATAATCACATGTGATAACGGAATAGCAGCATATGATCAGATTTCACTTGCAAAAAACTTAGGTATGTCAGTAATTGTTACCGATCATCATGAGGTTCCTTATGACATAGAAACAGATAAGCAGATAATACCTCCTGCAGATGCTGTTGTTGATCCTAAGCAGCGCAGCTGTTCATATCCATTCAAAGAACTATGCGGTGCAGCCATAGCATGGAAGCTTATTTCTTATCTATATGCAAAAGAAGGCATTTCTATCAACGAATCAAATGCATTTATTGAATTTGTCGCAATAGCTACAATAGGAGATGTATGCGATCTGCGAGATGAAAACAGAATATTAGTTAAGGAAGGACTGAATGCAATTAAGCACTGCTCTAATTACGGCCTAAAAGCTCTTATCTCTCTTAACAAGCTTGATATCAATAATTTAAATACTTACCATATAGGCTTTGTTATCGGGCCATGCCTAAATGCAAGCGGCAGGCTTGAAACAGCTCAGAAGGCACTTTCTCTGTTGAATTGTGATACTGATTCCAAAGCTCTCCAAGCAGCCTCAGAGCTTATAAACCTTAACATAAGCAGAAAAAGCATGACGGAGCAATTTACGGATGAAGCGATCAAACAAATAGAAAGCTCAGAGCTTTTAAACGACAGGGTTCTTGTTGTCTATCTTCCGGAATGTCACGAAAGCCTTGCCGGAATCATCGCAGGAAGAATAAAAGAAAGGTATAATAAGCCCTCCTTTGTTATAACTGATTCTGAAGGTTCGGCAAAAGGCTCAGGCCGCTCTATAGAAGCATTCTCCATGTTTGACGAAATGACCAAATGCAAGGAGCTCTTTATCAAATTCGGAGGTCATCCCATGGCTGCCGGACTCTCATTAGAAAAAGAAAATATAGACAAATTCAGGTTGACCATAAATCAAAATTGCTCTCTGACTAAGGACGACCTTACTCCTAAGCTTCATATAGATATGCAAATGCCGATAGGATATATAACACAAGAGCTCGTGCATGATATTGACAAGCTAAAGCCGTTTGGCAAAGGCAATACAAAGCCTATATTTGTCGAAAAAAATCTAAGGGTATTACATCCACAGGTTGTAGGCTCAGGCAAAAATGTCGCAAAAATGCAGCTTTCAGATGGCTCCGGTCATTTTATAAATGCAGTTTATTTTGGAGAAGCTGAAAAATTCGTTCAATATGCTAATTCAGTTCAGGCAATCTCTGCCGTATATTATCCTGACATAAACGAATATAAAGGATACAAAAGTCTTCAGCTTGTAATAACTTCATACAGATAGAGAACATGATCTTTTTATTCATCTTATAAACAACAGAGGACGTGCTGCAAGTGCAACACGTCCCTTAATTTTATTTTCTATTTTTTTTGCCTCTTCGCTGACTGCTGTACTGAGTCTTATCA
>CAVLAA010000073.1:0-10352 GCA_963660835.1 bacterium | reverse complement strand
CCTATATGCTCTATGGCGGTATGCCGAGACTTTTAGCACTGGAGGATGAAAAGGATAAGAAGGATTATCTGACCTCCCTTTATAGCGAACTGTATGTCAAGGATATCGTGGAGCGAAATGGCATCGAGCGCGAGGATGTGCTGAATGACATTCTGGACTTCCTTGCTTCGCAGATCAGTTCGCTGACAAATCCGACCAATATCGCAAATGCCATCGCGTCCATGAAGAACGAGAGAGTCAATCCTGCGATGGTTTCAAACTATGTGCAGTATATTATCGACTCCTTCCTCATTTCAATGGCAAAAAGGTATGATGTCAAGGGAAAGACCTATTTTAAGTATCCGAACAAGTACTACTATACGGATATCGGGCTTCGGAACGCACGGCTGAATTACCGCCAGTACGATCCCGGTCATATCATGGAAAATATCATCTACAATGAACTTTTGCGGCGTGGATATTCCGTTGATGTTGGTGTGGTTTGTGACCGCACAGGCAACAGCAAGATTCAGAAGGAAATCGACTTTGTAGTAAACAATGCGGATAAAAAAATCTATATTCAGTCCGCTTTCCGTATGGATACCGATAAAAAAGAATCCTCCGAGCTGGCATCATTGATGCTTACCAGGGACTTCTTCAAAAAAATCATCATCCGCATGGATGTGCCTCACAATTTCTATGATGACAACGGCATTTTCCACTGCAATCTAATTGATCTGTTGTTGGGACGTGTAGAATTGTTCTGATATTGTTAATAAATCCCCTGCCGGTACTAAACCGGCAGGGGATAATCTTGTCTGTATGGAGGTATTAAATCATTTTATTTATTGTTCTTAAGCTTCATTCCCACACGGATGATCCTAAACATTCGAACTGCGGCTTCCTTATACAATTCCTCAGCATTTCTCATTGCTTCTTCGAGTGTTATTGGTGAGTTTACTGTAGTCATTACAGACTCTATTCCCTCATCAAAGATTTTTTCAGCTCCATCGCCCAATGAACCGCTCAATGATATGGCCGGAATGCCAAGCGCTCTGCAGTGATTTCCTATACCCTGCAGTACTTTGCCGAAGCATGACTGCCAATCCGTTCTGCCTTCTCCTGTGACTACAAGATCGGCATCCTTTACAATATCATCAAAGCCTATCATATCGAGCACCGCCTCAACTCCAGACCTGTACTCTGCTGAAATAAAAATAGATAATGCGGCTCCGAGTCCGCCAGCAGCGCCGCTTCCGGGTATCAGATCAGGATCTGTTCCAAATGTTCTCTTGATCACATCCCTGTAATTTCTCATTCCCTCTTCAAGTTCTTCAAGCATTTGAGGCGTACCGCCCTTTTGCTTACCGAAGGTCATGGTTGCTCCATCCTTTCCGCATAATGGATTTTTCACATCACACATAACTGTAAATTGTACGTCCTTTATGCGTGGATGAATATTTGATATATCTATTTTTCTTACATTTATAAGATCTCTGCCGCATCCTACAAGTTCATTTTCATTTTCGTCGAGGAAACGAACTCCTAATGCTTTCATGCAGCCCATTCCACCGTCATTTGTAGCTGAACCGCCAATTGCAATAGATATCTTTGAATATCCCTCATCGAGCATTGCTTTTATCAATTCACCGGTTCCCTGCGAGGTTGTATTCATAGGATTTCTTAATGAATCATCTATCAAGGTCAGACCGGAGGCTGATGCCATCTCTGCAACAGCCCTTTTGTCATCTAACCTTCCATAGTGAGCCGTCACAGGCTGCAAAACCGGATTCATTACCTGAACCGCAATCTTCTCACCTGAAACAGCATCTATAATTGCATCAACAGTGCCTTCTCCGCCATCTGCGACTGCTATGCTTATAGTGTCTGTATTAGGAAAAATTTCATTTGCTGCCTCGTGAAGAAGCATTGCTGCACGACAGCTTGAGATGGAACCCTTAAAGGAATCAGATGCAAATACAAATTTCATAAAGTTCTCCTATTTTTATATCTCCCAAGGCTGTCCGCCTGCAAGACAGCCACCATCTACAATACACAATTGCCCTGACATATATGCCGATGCATCGGATGCAAGCAATACAGCCATTCCTACCAAATCTTCAGGATAGCCCGGTCTTGCCATAGCAATTCTATCAAGCATATATTTACTGTAATACGGATCATCCCACAATTGAGCCGTTAATTTGGTCCTTATATGACCCGGCGTCAAAGCATTAGATCTGAAACCGTATTTTGCCCACTCTATTGCCTGACTGCGTGTCATAGCTGCTATTCCGCTCTTGCTCATTCCGTAAACAGAATTTCCTCCGAGCATCATCACTGTATTATATGACGCTACATTCATGATTGACAAGTGCACCTTCTTATCATCTGTACGCTCATCATTGATTTTAATCATCTCCTTTGCTACTGCAATAGAGATATTATATGCGCCCTTTAAGTTTACACCTATAATCTTATCAAATGTGTCCTCGGCACCGTTTGTCATCAATCTTCTTGTGTTGATTCCTGCAATATTTGCAAGCACATCAATCTGTCCGAACTGCTTTATTACAGTATCTACAACCGAATGAATCGAATCTGTATTTGTCAGATCCAGAGGAAGCGTTATGCACGCTCCCCCTTTATCAGTAATCTTTTTCTGACATTTATCCATCGCTTCTTTATTGACATCTCCGATAACCACTGTCGCACCCAGATCGGCATAAGCCTCACAGATCACGCTGCCAATTTCTCCGGCACCTCCGGTAACCAGGATAACCTTCTTATCCAGAGAAAATAGCTGATTCAGTTTTTCATTTATCTGTTCCTGCTTCATTTACGCTCCTTTTTGTTATACGGCATTCAATTAAAACAGCTTATGAATATCAACTTTCAAGCGCTACCGCATAAAGATCATCATAAATCTCTTCGATATTATCAACTGTTACAAGCATAGTTCCGAGTGTAACTTCTTTATCAGGAGTGCCACCGTCGAAATATGTTTTCAGGCAGTCAACAGATGTACGTCCCATAAGAACCGGCTGCTGTGCGGCTGTTGCTACTATATCGCCGCTCTTTATCGCATCCACTACCTCTGGTGAGCAGTCAAATCCAGCTATAAGGCAATCAGTATTTCCGATTTCCTTTAATGCAGTAACTGCACCCATACTTGGATCTTCAGAATGGCAGAAGATCGCTTTAAGATCAGGATATGAAGTGATCAGATCCTGAGTATAGCTAACACCTTCATTACGGTTTACCTTCTCCATCTGACGGAAATCAACCTGAGTCAGCTTATCTCCAATACCTTTCTCAAATCCTTCTTTTCTGAGAACACCATTGATTCTTGCCTGATTAAGAGTAATCTGTGCTACCTCATCACCTTCATTTAACTTACTTGCTACATATTCGCCAAGCTCCTCAGCTCCGCCTTCATTATCTGTTGATATAAATGAAAGATATGTTCCGTCATCTGTACCTATATCACATATTACTACTGGAATATCAGCTTCTTCTGCTGCAGTAAGAACTGCTACGCATGAAGCTGAATCTGTAGGAGAAATAACGATTCCATCTACATTCTTTGTAATTGCATCCTGTGCATTTGAAAGCTGTGTATTTGCATTATCCTTAGAATCATATACTGTAACTTCTGCACCCGGCATTTCCTTAGCTACCTGATCCTCAACACCATGCTTAACATAATTCCAAAATGGTATATCAAGTGAAGGAGTAAGATATGCGATAACCTTTCCGTCATAATCTCCGGATTGTGTCGATGCAGAGCTTTCAGATGAAGAATCGCTCTTTGAAGAAGATGATGCTGTTGCTGTTGATGATGATGCTGACGATGAAGATTTGTCCGAAGATCCACCGCCACAGGCTGCAAGACCCATTGTCATAATAGCTGCAAGACCAATTACTGCTGCATTTCTAAATTTCATATACAGTTCCTCCTTTTGCAGGCAGATATCACTTCTGCCCATTTTTTATTTATTGCCTTTCATGCTGGATATTCTCTCAGCAAGTACCGCTACAATAATTACTACGCCAAGTGCTGTTCCTTGCCAATAAGGATTGACGCCCAAAAGATTAAGGGCATTTCTTAAGAATCCAACAAGGAATATACCTATAATTGTTCCCCAGATACTTCCACGGCCACCACTCATGCTTGTTCCACCGATAACAGCCGCTGCAATCGCATCCATTTCAGCGCCATCTCCATAAGTTGGATCACATGCCATAAGTCTTGAAGTCATTATCCATGCTGCAAAACCGCACATAAGACCGGATATTACATACGCAAGACAAACATTCAGTTTTACATTTATTCCTGATAATGTAGCTGCCTCAGCATTTGAACCACATGCATAAAGCATTCTTCCGAATTTTGTTTTCTGCAAAATAAATATAAATACCGCAAACACTATGATCATAAAGATCAGATACATAGGAATTCCGCCAACCTTAGTCTGTCCGATAAATTTCCATTCAGCCGGAAATCCTGACTGCGTGTTTGCATCCGAGATAACATAATCTAAGCTTCTGCATATATTCATAGTTCCCAATGTAACAATAAATGCCGGCATCTTTATGTATCCGATAAGAAAGCCATTAACAAGTCCGCATATTATTGAAACCACCATCATTACGATGAAGCCAACTACAGCACTGCCTGTATTTACCATTTGAATTGCCCCTATCATCGCAGACAATCCAAGTATTCCACCAACTGACAGATCAATTCCGGCTGTAATAATAACAATAGTCATACCTACACTCATCATGGCATTCGAAGCCACCTGAGATACAACATTCAGCATATTTCCAGATGACAGGAAATTACCTGAAATAACACTCATTATTACAAAGAACACAATGAAAATGCCGAGCATGGTAAATTCTGTTTTAAAATTTTTGAAAACACGAGACATCATATTACTTTTCATTCTGTCTTCACTTTCCTCCTTCCAAATATTTATCCAAGCGTCGACAAATATCCAATCGATTCCTCTGTTATTTCTTCTCCGCTTAATGTACCGGTAATCTTGCCCTCACGCATTACATATACTGTACTGCATAAGCCCATAACCTCCGGCATCTCTGATGAAATAACAATCACGCCCATTCCTGATGCAGCCAGCTCTCTGATTATCTGATAAATATCGCTTTTTGCACCTATATCTACACCTCTTGTCGGCTCATCTACAATAAGAACATCCGGCTGTATCAACAGCCATTTAGCAAGCAATACCTTCTGCTGATTTCCTCCTGAAAGAGCCTTTACCGCAAGGTCTGCATTTGCCATTTTAATTCGAAGCTTTTCTTTCATGCTTTGGCAGGCTGCTCTGTCCTGTCTTGAACTTAACAGCATACCTCTGTGTGCAAGCATTTCTTCTAAATTGATATTTACATTTATGCTTAGATCCTGAAACAGGCCGTCATGCTTACGATCCTCAGAGGAATATCCGATTCCTGCTTCTATAGCAGCTCGTATACTGTTTGGCTTAAGTAGCTTTCCGTTAACATATATCTTGCTTTCAGCCGATCTGCTGTCTGCTCCGAACAGGCATTTTGCCATTTCAGTACGTCCTGCTCCAAGAAGTCCCGAAAATCCTACTATCTCCCCTTTATGAACCTTGAAGCTGACATCCTTTACAAAATTCCTTGCATCACTTAAATTCTGTACATCAAGTACCAGTTCATCTGATTTTGCATACGGCACAACATCATCAGCTGAACCATAGAGATTGGTGACTTCCCTTCCTACCATCGCACGTATAAGCTCTTTTTCAGGAAGCTCAGATGTTTTAGCATTACCAAGTACATATTTTCCATCTCTAAGTACTGTAATCCTGTCAGAAATCTCATAAATTTCATTTATCTTGTGTGAAACAATGATGAAGCTTACTTTCTTCTTTTTCATATCTCTGATCAAATCAAAAAGCAGCTTTATCTCTCTTTCAGTCAGAGATGCTGTCGGTTCGTCTAAGATCAATATGCTGGCATCTTTTGACATTGCTTTAATAATTTCGACTATCTGCATCTGTGCAACCGATAACTGCGAAACCTTTTCATAAGGATCTATATAATCCTCCATATGAAACAGCTTTAAAAGCTCCTGCGTCTTCTTTACCATTGCCTTAAAATTTAGAAGCACATTACCGGTATAATATTCTGAGCTTGTAAGAAATATATTTTCTGCCACAGAAAAATCCTTCAATAAAGAAAATTCCTGTGTAACCATTGCTATTCCCTTTTCATTGGCCTGTCTGGCATTGCTGAATTTACACACCTCGCCACGTATTTTCATTTCGCCTTTATCTGCCTGATGAATCCCGGCAATTACCTTAGAAAGAGTGGATTTTCCAGCACCGTTTTCTCCCATCAGTGCATGTACTTCTCCCTCCTCCAGTTCAAAATTTATTCCCTGGATTGCAGGAATTCCGTAAAATAATTTGGCGATATCATGCATTTCTATGATCTTGTCCGCCACAGGTCTCATCACCTCCAATCTCTGTCACAAACTGCCCTATCTGCAGCAATCCAGCTATCAGGCAGGCATACTTAGACAGAGTTAAAATCATCCTAAATGTCGACTTCCGCTACAGCTCTTACCGGTGCTCCGGAAAATCCCTGCAGCTTTATCGGAAACGCATATAAATGACAAGTCTTTTGTTTCATGATTTCATCAGGGAAATATACTTCCTCCAATGCCCATATTCCATTACTAAGCAAGATCTCATGACACGGTCGTCCCGTTCCTTCATACCAACCGCCCACACTTAAGCAGTCTGTTCCGCAGCCCTTGATCTTTTTGCTTGCAAGATACTCAGCAAGCTCTCCTGTAACATATGGCCAATCATTGCAGTATGTTTTATCCCATTTTTTTCTTTTATTGCCCCATCCGGTGTTCAAAAGAACTATGCTTTGCTCTTTTATCAAACCATCATATTCAGCCAAATCGCTCGACACTATTCCATGGCAGCTATCTACCTTTCCTCTCAAATCAACAAGAACTGCTTCTCCCTGCCATTTGTCCACCGAAATTTCATCTACAGTCTTTCCATCCGAAAAAAAGTGAAACGGCGCATCCACGTGAGTTCCAGTATGAACATTCATATCAATTCTCTCAGCATTAAACTGGTCTCTGGAATAATATGCTTCATATTTTACGTCTGTCATTTTATAAGTCGGCCATCCGACGCAATTATGATAGACCGGCTGCGAAAGATCGTAGTATTTTTTCATTTTCTCATCTCCACTCCTGTGATGCGCTCATAATATTTAAGAATTGCAGAATGATCATCGCTTCCTGATCCGTTATTGTGAAGCCACTGAAGCATTTCCTGTACAGATGATGTAAGTATCATAGGAGTGCCAAGTCCATGTCCTGTATCTAAAGCATTATTAAGGTCTTTAATATGAAGATCTATTCTGAATCCAGGCTTAAAGTTTCCATCCATCATCATCGGAACCTTTGCATTCATAACCGTTGATCCTGCAAGTCCGCCCTTGATAGCATCAAATACCTTCTCAGGTTCTACTCCGGCCATAACTGCGAGCTCATAAGCCTCTGCACATGCTGCGATATTTACAGCAACAATCATCTGATTTGCAAGCTTTACAGTATCTCCGGCACCATTTACCTCGCCGCAATGTACTACAGATGCGCCCATAACATTAAGCATTTCTTTATATTTTTCAAACAACTCAGCTGAGCCGCCGCACATAATAGACAATGTTCCGTCGATAGCCTTTGGTTCTCCGCCTGAAACAGGTGCATCCATCATATGTAGTCCTATCTTTTCACATTCCTCTGCTATAGCTTTTGACTCGAGAGGTGCTATAGAGCTCATATCGATAATATCAAGTCCCTTTGACGCTCCTTCGGCAATTCCGTCTTTCCCGAAAACTGCTTCTCTTACGTTTGGTGAATTTGGAACCATTGTTATAACAACATCACTTTTAGAAGCAACATCTGCATTGCTTTTTCCTGCTGCTGCACCACACGCAACAACATCTTCCATTGCAGCCTTTGCAAATGGATCAAATACTGTCAGTTCATAACCTGCCTTAATAAGGTTTTTGCTCATCGGGCGTCCCATTATTCCTAATCCAATAAATCCAACTTTCATTCCAATAAATCCTCCGTACATTATCAAATTGTATATATATCTTTAATTGCTTTTGCTATATGCTCACTTGTAAGTCCCAGATGCTCTAATATATCTTTATAATTGTGAGCTGATGAACCGAACTCATCATTAACACCAACAAATTCTATTGGTTTGCATTCTTTCTTAAGTGTCTCTGCGATTGTGCTTCCGAGACCACCTATAATGCTATGCTCTTCTGCAGTAACGACACCTTTAACATCCTTAGCAAGTTCAATGATCTTGTCTCCGTTAAGTGGCTTGATCGTACTTACATTTACTACTCTCACTGAAATTTCATCTTTAAGTGCCTCTGCCGCTGCAATTGCCTTTGAAACCATGATTCCACATGCGAATACAACAACATCCGTTCCTTCTCGTACAACTGTAGGCTCTCCTAATTTAAATTCAGCATTTTCCTCTGTTATATTTTCGTAGTCATTTCTATTTACTCTCATATAAACAGGGCCATTGCTTGCTGTCATATATTTTGTTGCTGCAACAGTCTCATTTGCATCTGCCGGTACGATAACGGTCATATTAGGAATAACACGCATATAAGCAATATCATCTATAGACTGATGTGTTGCACCGTCACCGAAATCTGAGCAGCCTGCAGAGGAACCGCAAATTTTTACGTTAAGCTTTCCGATTGCTATACTCTGACGAATCTGATCATAAGCACGTCCTGCTGCAAAAACTGCAAAAGAATTTATAAACGGAATCTTTCCTACGCGGGATAATCCTCCAGCTACAGAAGCCATATTTGCCTCTGCAATTCCCATTTCCAAATGACGCTCCGGATATTCAAGCTCAACCATCTTTCCCATTGTTGAGCCACCTAGGTCAGCATCCAAAACAACTATATTGGGATTTTCCTTGCAAAGTTCTACAAGTGTTTCTCCATAAGCCTGTCTCTGATTTATTCCAGCCATAATCTTCCTCCTTAAGCAAGTTCTGCCAATGCCTGATCATACTGCTCTTTTGTCAGTGCCTTATTGTGGAATCCTACCTGATTCTCAGCAAAACTTATTCCCTTTCCTTTTATAGTATGTGCAATAATTGCAGTAGGTTTATCTTTTACCTTTTCCGCTTCATCCAATGCTGTTAAGATCTCAGTCATATTGTGACCATCTATCTCAATAACATTCCATCCAAATGCTTTCCATTTATCTGCGATCGGTGTAATATCAAGTCTGTCTGATATTTTTCCTTGTGCCTGAAGTCCATTGTTATCAATGATCGCACATAAATTATCCATATGCTTTGCTCCGGCAGCCATAGCAGCTTCCCATATCTGTCCTTCATCCTGCTCACCGTCACCAACCAACACATATACTCTGTTTAATTTTTTATCCAGCTTAAGACCCATTGCCATTCCAAGTCCAAGACTTAAACCTTGTCCAAGAGAACCGGTTCCTGCCTCTATTCCTGGAGTTCCAAGATGTGGATGTCCCTGCAGATAAAATCCGACATCCTTGCAATGAAGCAAGTCATCAACCGGGAAAAATCCTTTTTCTGCCAATGCAGAATACTGCAGGATTGCTACATGACCCTTTGATAATAAGAAATAATCCCTGTCTTCCCAATCAGGATTTTTCGGATCAACCTTTAACTTGTAAAAATACAGTGCAGCCATGAGATCTGCACTTGAGCAACTTCCGCCTACATGGCCTGCGACACCTACTCCGATGCACTTAATGCAGTCTCTGCGAAGCAATTTGCCCTTCTCTTCCAGATCCTTTATCAGTTCTTCGTTATAAACTCCCATTCTATTACTCCTCTCATTCAAAAACTGTTTTCAAGGTCTTTAATGCAACAGGTGCATCTGTTTCAAATTCATTTTTCAAATAAGCCTCACAGCTGATACGTCCGTCATATCCGATCTTCTTTAATGCAATTGCAAAGGTTCTATAATCAGATTCTGTCGGATCAGCCAAATAAACACGTCCATCAGGATTTGCAATATGCACATGCCTGAGATACTCTTTGCCATCATCTATCAGATGCTGTACCGGCTCATTTTCTTCTATTAAATGATAGTAATCCACCAGCACTTTTACATTTGGTTCGTTAGCAGCCTTTGCCAGCTGTACGCCCTCTGCAAATGAATTAATTAAATTACATTCAGCTTTTCTTAAAGGCTCTATTACGATTCCGATACCATGTTCTCTTGCGATAGGTGCTACCATGTGAAGCAGATCAACCACCTGA
>CAVLAA010000072.1:1865-10488 GCA_963660835.1 bacterium | reverse complement strand
GGATATCTGTGCTGCATAAGATACCCTTGGTATGCATCCTCTATAGCCTTTGAAATTATTTTATCCTTTACATATCTTCCATTTACGAAAAATATTTCGCAGCTTCTGTTTCCTCTTGAATTTTCGGCTCTGCCAATAAATCCAGAAATATTCATATATTCTGTTTTTATTTCAACAGGGATCAGTGCTCTTGCTGCTTCCTTTCCGTATATCTGATAAACAGCCTCCTGCAGCTTGCCATTCCCTGATGTATAAAGCTTAACATTACCATTTACCATATATTTAAATGAGATTTCCGGGTGTGACAATGCAAGCTGTTCAACATAAGACGATATAGCATTTGCCTCTGTCGTAGGTGTTTTCAGGAATTTTGCTCTTGCAGGTACATTAAAAAAAAGATGCCTCATAAGAAATGTCGTTCCGAATGGTGCTCCAACTTCTTCAAAGCTCTTTTCTACACCGCCCTCGATCACATATCTTACTCCTGTTATACTATCCTGTGCTCTTGTAATCAGCTCTACCTGTGAAACAGCTGATATACTTGATAATGCTTCACCTCTGAATCCCAAGGATGATACACCCGCAAGATCTCTTATATTTCTAATTTTGCTGGTTGCATGCCTTAAAAAAGCAGTTCGAACCTGATCTGATGCTATACCACAGCCGTTATCGGTAATCCTTAAAAATCTATGCCGCCATTTTTGATCTCAACTGTTATTGCACTTGCTCCTGCATCAATAGAATTTTCTATCAATTCCTTGACAACTGATGCAGGTCTTTCGACAACCTCGCCGGCAGCTATCTTATCGATTGTAATCTGATCTAATAATTCAATTCGATTCATTCGCATTACCTGATCTAATCTTTTTCTGAAGCTCAAATAAAGTATTTAAGGCTTCTATCGGAGTCATGTTTGAAAGGTTCATCTCTAATATCTCATCTGATACATCATATGTCTTTATATTGTCAAATAATGAAAGCTGACGATATTCGGTTTTTTCCTCTTTTACATTTGCATATCCATTATTTGCAATATTTTTCACTTTAGCCGCAATATCTGCATCTGTAAGCTGATCTCCAAGTTCTTTTGCCCGCTCTAAAACAGAAGTTGGAACACCTGCAAGCTTTGCAACCTGAATTCCATAGCTCTTATCAGCACCGCCTCTTATTATTTTCCTTAAAAAGACGATATCATCGCCCTTTTCCTTAACAGCAATGCAAAAGTTTCTGACACCCGGCAGCTTTCCTTCAAGCTCTGTCAGTTCATGATAATGCGTTGCAAAAAGAGTTTTAGCACCCAGCTTTTTTTTATCAGATATATGTTCGATAACAGCCCATGCAATTGACAGACCATCAAATGTACTTGTTCCTCTTCCTATCTCGTCTAATATCAATAGGCTGTTTGAAGTTGCATTTCTTAAAATATTAGCCACCTCAGTCATTTCCACCATAAATGTACTTTGACCGCTTGCAAGATCATCTGAAGCACCGACTCTGGTAAATATCCTGTCACAAATGCCAATGTTTGCACTGTCTGCCGGGACAAATGAACCCATCTGAGCCATAAGAACTATAATAGCATTTTGGCGCATATATGTAGATTTTCCTGCCATATTAGGCCCGGTTATTATAGCAACTCTTTGATCGTCATTATCCAGATACATATCATTTGGAATAAACATATCATTAGGGATCATTTTTTCTACTACAGGATGTCTTCCTTCCTTAATATCAATGACACCCTCTTCATTTAAAACAGGTCTTACAAATCTTTCATGCATTGCTACATATGAAAGCGAGGCAAATACATCAAGCATGGCAACTGCCGATGCTGTTTTTTGTATTCTTGCGATATTTCCTGCTATTGTTTCTCTTATTTCACAAAAAATGTCATATTCCAATGAATTAAGCTTGTCCTCTGCACCCAAAATTACATCTTCAAGCTCCTTTAGCTTCGGTGTTGTATATCTTTCGGCATTTGATAAGGTTTGTTTTCTGGTATATTCCTCAGGAACCTGCGACTTGAAGGAATTTGTAACTTCTATACAGTAACCGAATACTCTGTTATATTTTATCTTTAGAGTTTTTATCCCTGTTCTGTTTTTTTCTTCATCCTCAAGCTCTAAAAGCCACTGCTTTCCATTTTGCTTAGCCTGTCTGTACTCATCTACCTTTTCATTAAAGCCTGATTTGATAATATCTCCATCGCGCATTGTAAGCGGAGGATCATCATTAATAGAGGCGCATATGAGATCATACAGATCGGTACACGGATCAAGCTCTTTAGATATAGCTGAAAGCTTTTCGGATTCAAATCCTTCGATTATATTTTTGATAAAAGGAAGAACCTCAAGAGATGTCTTGAATGATATAAGATCCCTTGGGCCGGCTGAATTGTTTGCGATCCGGCTTATTATCCTCTCCAGGTCATAGACAGCTTTTAAATATTCTCTCATTTCATCCCTGTCCATAGGATGAGCACAAAGCTCTTCAACGCAATCAAGTCTTGACTCTATCTCTTCCTTATCTATAAGCGGCTGCTCAATAAAGCTTCGAAGCATTCTGGCTCCCATAGCAGTACCGGTCTTATCAAGAACCCACAGAAGCGATCCTCTCTTTTGCTTTTCACGCATAGTTTCTGACAGCTCCAGGTTGCGTCTTGTAAAGCTGTCTATAAGCATATACTTGTCTGCTATGTACGGTGTGATATTATTCATCTGCAATAGCTGAGATTTTTGTGTTTCATACAGATAATTAAATAAAGCACCTGCAGCCATTGTTCCATACGGAAAATCCTTTATCCCAAGGCCTTCTATTCTTTCACTGCCAAACTGTTTCTTAATGATTTCTATGGCCTTTTCTTTATCAAAATACCAGTCCGGCACTTCGCTTATACTTACAGAAAATCTTTTAGAAAGCTCATCCTTATTTAACACATCCGAAACAATATCTGATGCACATATTATTTCAGAAGGTGTGAATTTATAAATTTCATCTAATAACCTGGCTCTTTTTTCAATATCGCTTATCATACATCTTCCTGTTGTGATATCTGCGATCGCAAAGCCGAATGAACTATCCTTACTTACTACAGAGCAAATATAGTTGTTTTTTGTTTCATCGAGTTCCTCCTGATCCATGATAGTACCCGGAGTCACTATACGTATGACTTCCCTTTTTACTATTCCCTTTGCTTTTTTAGGATCCTCTACCTGCTCACAAATTGCAACCTTGAAACCCTTGTCAACAAGCTTCTTTATATAAATATCTGAAGCATGATGAGGGATTCCGCACATTGGAGCTCTTTCCTCAAGACCGCAATCCTTTCCCGTAAGCGTAAGCTCGAGCTCTCTTGAAACAGTCTTTGCATCATCGAAAAACATTTCATAAAAATCTCCCAACCGATAGAAAAGTATCGTATCCGGATATTCCTGCTTTGTTTTTAAATAATGCTGCATCATTGGTGAAATTGCCACCGTTTAACCTCCGTCTATCTTTCAGGCTTTTTCTCCTATATAATAAAAGCCCTTGCACTCATTTAATTTAACATCTACTATATTGCCAATAAGCTCAATTCCGCCCTTAAAATGAACTGTAAGATTGTTAGCCAGTCTTCCGGTAACAAGTGCCGGATCCTGTGCATTCACAGACTCAACAAGTACAGGCATGATCTGCCCTTCAAACCTTGAACATCTTTCATATGCTTTCTTTTTTACAAGGGCAAGCAGTCTGTCAAATCTGTCCTTTACAACATCCTCTGCTATTTGATCATCCATTTTTGCTGCCGGCGTTCCTGTTCTTTTTGAATATATAAAAGTAAATGCACTGTCGTAGCCTACTTTATCTACAACATCTAAAGTTTCATTGAAATCTTCCTCAGTTTCACCCGGAAAACCTACAATTATATCTGTAGTAAGTGAAATATCCGGGACTCTGCTTCTTATCTTTTCTACAAGCTTTAAGTATTTTTCCTTATCATAATGCCTGTTCATTATCTTAAGGATCCTGCTGCTTCCTGACTGAAGCGGTAAATGCAAATGTCCACAGATCTTTGGCTCAGTAGCCATTGCTTCTATCAGATCATCTGAAAGATCCTTTGGATGTGATGTCATGAAGCGTATTCTTTCGATTCCGTCTATCCTTGCAACTCTGTGCAGTAGGCTTGCAAAATCAACTGCCGGCTCCAGACCCTTTCCATATGAATTGACATTTTGTCCAAGGAGCATAACCTCTTTTACTCCATCGCCTGCAAGACGTGTTACCTCTTCAATTATTTCCTCAGGATTTCTGCTCTTTTCTCTTCCTCTTACATATGGCACGATACAATAGCTGCAGAAATTATCACAGCCGTACATGATGTTAACTCCGGATTTAAATTTATATTCACGATCGACCGGAAGCTCTTCAACAATAGTATCTGTTGCTTTTTTGATATCTACGATCATCGAGTCCTTCGTTAAAGCTTCATATAAAAGTTCTGCAAGCTTATAAATATTGAAGGTTCCGAATATAAGATTAACATGCTTATATTTCTTTGATATAAGTTCAACAACCTCTTCCTCCTGCATCATGCATCCACAAAGAGCTATCACCATATCCTTGTTATTCTTTTTTAGACTTTTCAGATGTCCAAGCCTTCCATATACTCTTATATTAGCATTTTCTCTTACTGTGCAGGTATTGTACAATACAATATCTGCCTCCTCGCTGTCCATCCTTGTAAACCCTATCTCTTCAAGAATTCCTCTTAGCTTTTCGGAATCTCTTGCATTCATCTGACATCCAAAGGTTTCAACATAAAAAGTAAGATTTCTTCCTAGTATTTCTTTACGTTCAAGGATAATTTCCCTGCATTTATCTATAAAATAATACTGTCTGTATGGTTCTTTTTCAGGTATAAGAGTTGTTACTTCAGGCATTACTATTCTCCTCATTTACATCTAATCTCTATAACCGATTAATTTTATCATTAACTCCAATTATCGTCCAGTAAAAACATAAAAAGCGGAGTCAATATGCATTTATACATATGTCTCCGCACTTTATCCCTTTAAGATCATCTCAGCATGTTTGACAGCTTCCCTAGTAGGTGGATTTATATCCTTTAATATATATTCTATCCCAAGTCTTTCCCACTTAAATGTACCAAGTGTATGATAGGGCAATATCTCAATTTTCTTTACATTTGAAAGCGTATCAAGAAATGCTCTTATGCCTCTAAGATTCTTTTCGTCATCTGAAATACCGGGAACCAATACATGACGTATCCACACAGGCTTATTTATTTTATTTAAATATTTTGCAAATTCGATTATATTTTCATTTGTATGTCCTGTAAGCTTTTTATGAGCATCACTATCTATATGCTTAATATCAAGCATTACAAGATCTGTATATTTCATAAGCTCGTCAAGCTTCTTTAAAAATGATTCTTCATTTATAAACGGCTGCCCTGCGGTAGCAAGTACCGCAGAGATTCCGTTTGCTTTTGCAAGCTTAAACAGTTCGATCAAAAAATCGATTTGAAGAAGCGGCTCGCCACCGCTGACTGTTATGCCTCCTTCATTTCCCCAGTAGCTCTTATATCTTAATGCCTGATTTATAAGTGCTTCCGGAGTCATCTGCTTATATCCGCATCCGCCAACTTTAGGCAGTTCCCAGGTGTCAGGATTATGACAATATCTGCATCGCATATTACAGCCCTGAAGAAATATAACAAATCTGACACCGGGTCCATCTACAGAGCCAAAACTGTCAGTAGAATGGATAAATCCTGCTTTATTCATTTACATAACCTCATGACATGTTCTTGAAATTATGTCAAGCTGCTGCTCTCTTGTAAGATCTATAAATTTAACAGCATATCCTGAAACTCGTATCGTGAAATTAGCATATTCGGGTTTTTCGGGATGCTCCATTGCGTCTTTTAGTTTATCGAGCCCGAAAACATTTACATTCAGATGATGTGCGCCCTGATCAAAATATCCATCCAATACATGAGCAAGATTTGTCTTTCTTTCAATCTCAGTATGTCCAAGTGCATCAGGTGATATTGTCTCTGTATTTGAAATACCGTCAAGGGCATATTCATATGGAAGCTTTGCAACCGAATTAAGCGAAGCAAGAAGTCCGTTTTGCTCTGCACCATATGAAGGTGTAGCACCCGGTGCAAACGGAGCAAAAGCCGCCCTTCCATCCGGAAGCGCACCTGTTGCTTTTCCGTATACGATATTTGATGTAATCGTAAGTATAGAGGTTGTAGCCTCTGAATCTCTATATGTATGATACTTTTTAATCTTTTTGAGGAATGTTTTTAAAAGCCATACTGCTATATCATCAGCTCTGTCATCATCATTTCCATATCTTGGATATTCTCCATCTATTTCAAATGAAGAAGCCATGCCGTTTTCATCTCTGTTTACCTTTACTTTTGCATATTTAATAGCACTCAAAGAATCGACAACATGAGAAAATCCTGCAATACCAGTAGCAAATGTACGGCGTAGATCTGTATCAATGAGAGCCATCTCTGCAGCCTCGTAATAATACTTATCATGCATATACTGGATAAGATTAAGAATATTTACATATATTCCGGCAAGCCAATCCATCATAAGATCAAATTTATGCATTACTTCATCATAATCCAGATATTCAGATGTAATAGGTGCATATTCAGGTCCTACCTGCATAGGCTTTCCGTTTTTATCCATATATTTTTCATCCCGGCCGCCGTTAATAGCATAAAGAAGACATTTGCCAAGATTTGCTCTTGCACCAAAAAACTGCATTTCCTTACCTGTTTCAGTAGCAGAAACACAGCAGCATATACTGTAGTCATCACCCCATATAGGACGCATTACATCATCATTCTCGTACTGTATGGAGGATGTATTAACCGATATCTTCGCTGCATATTTTTTGAAGTTTTCCGGTAATCTTGAAGAATAAAGAACCGTAAGGTTAGGCTCTGGCGCAGGTCCCATATTTTCAAGTGTATGCAGGAAACGATAATCTGTTTTTGTTACCATATGACGTCCATCCTGTCCAAGTCCTCCGACTTCTAATGTCGCCCAAACAGGATCTCCTGAAAACAGCTTGTTGTATGATGGTATTCTTGCAAACTTAACCATACGGAACTTCATTGTCATATGATCGATAAGTTCCTGTGCCTGCTCTTCGGTTATAGTTCCTTCTTTAAGGTCACGTTCAATATAAATATCAATAAATGTTGATATTCTTCCGACGCTCATTGCAGCGCCATTTTGTGTTTTAATAGCCGCAAGATATCCAAAATAAAGCCATTGGATTGCTTCTTTTGCATTTACAGCAGGATTTGAAATGTCAAAGCCATAGATTTCAGCCATTTTCTTCATACCCTTTAATGCTCTTATCTGTTCAGCTATCTCCTCTCTTAAACGGATAATGTCATCATACATTGCTCCGTTTCCGCAATTATTCAAATCTTTTTGCTTTTTTTCTATAAGAAAATCAATTCCATAAAGCGCTATTCGGCGATAATCGCCTACAATTCTTCCTCGTCCATATGTATCAGGAAGACCGGTTACAATATGGCAGTGACGTGCTGCCTTCATTTCAGGCGTATATGCATCGAATACCGCCTGATTATGTGTTTTGTGATACTCTGTGAATATTTTATGATATTTTTCATTTATCTTATATCCATATGTATCTGCTGCTTCTTCAGCCATCTTTATACCACCGTATGGCATAAATGCTCTTTTAAGCGGTTTATCAGTCTGAAGTCCAACTACTGTTTCAAGATCTTTCATAGACTCGTCAATATATCCCGGGCCATATGCCGTAAGGCTTGAAACTATTTCTGTTTCACATTCCAATACTCCATCTTTTGCTCTCTCATCTCTTTGTAGCTCTTGAAGACGTCCCCAAAGCTTATCTGTTGCCTCTGTAGCTCCTGACAGAAAATCCTCATCACCATCATACTGTATATAATTATTCTGTATGAAGTCTCTGACATTTACCTCATCTGTCCATTTACGACCTTTAAAATTTCTCCAGGCCTTTGTGAAAATCTCAGGTGCACCACTTGGCATTTTAAGTTCAGACATTTTGTGTTCTCCTTTTAATTGATATTGTATGAAATTAAAACAATTCGCCATGATGGCAGTTAATACAGAAAGTCCAAAAGGCTTTCCGAGCAACAAAAAAAGCCACCAATTCTGAATCGATGCCCAGACGGTCGGCTTTTCATAGATCATATTTCATGTGGTTACTCCACTAATCCGTCAGTCATATGATCTTTATGTTCTGAATATAACAGATACAATATGTTGTGTAAATACTAAAAAATGACAAAATATCATGTACGGGCTGATATATCACGACATATTCACTTTATTGTCCAATGAAAAAAAACATAAATATGTTAATATGATACCAGTGTCGAAAAGTCAAACTGCCATGCAAGCTTGCTTGTAAAAGGCTGTTTGACCTTGAGACACGCTAAAACATGAGTAAGCAGCTATTTTCGAAGAAAATATGCGGATTACGAATGTTTTAAGGATTGTGGGAGCGCATAGCGCGTAACAATCCGGTATCAACCAGTGTCGAAAAGTCAAGCTGCCGTGCAAGCTTGCTTGTA
>CAVLAA010000072.1:1277-1855 GCA_963660835.1 bacterium | reverse complement strand
GTAAAAGGCTGTTTGACCTTGAGACAAAATTATAATTTAAAGATTGGAAGTGATAATTTGAAAAAAGACATTACCAGAGCAATTATAGATGCAACAGTTGACAGAGGACTTAGAGAAATATATGAGGATCCGAGAAGAAGCATCCGAAAACTTGCTGACCTTGGAAAGCAATTTAATAACGGACGCTTTATGCAGGATATATATGCGATCTTCCAGGATCTTTTAAGAAATGATGACAGCCCATATTATACAGCAATTGAACACCTTTTACAGAACACTGATATAAAGTCACTTAAAGGATTTGGCATAAACCTTGGATACAATGCTTTTACAAAGGGCGGAAAAAAGATAAGAAATCTATATTCAAAGAAAAATCTTAAGGTTCCGTGGACTCTTATAATCCGCATTGACTCATTCTCAAAAAACTCACTTACACCGCATGATCTTATACCTTTGATCGCAGAGGCAAAAAAGCTGGGAATATATGCCTATATAATAAGGCTTGAAAATTCCCTTTCATACCTCGATGATCTGCTTAAGGTATTTATGACATATGATGATTGTTCATTTATGCTGCT
>CAVLAA010000072.1:0-1267 GCA_963660835.1 bacterium | reverse complement strand
ATATCAAAGAATGCAACAATGTACTTTATTTTTTGCCGGTATTTGATGACAGCATAGGCCACAATGTTTCATTATTAAAAAAGGTTAAAGCCTGGTATGGACTATATGCATATTATGATGAAGCAGAGGCACAAAATATCGTTTCGACAGAAAGCACATGGGAATATCTCCTTCAGGATGCCGCATTTCTTATTACAATAGCAAAAGACGGTATAGACAGAGATGTCTTTGATGCTACATCTCATAAAATAAAAGAAACAAGATTAGCTCCTATTGCACCGCTTTTTGTTTTTGATCTTTATGGAGATGCTATGCAAATTCAAAAGCTTGTATCTGCACAAAGCTATTATTTTGAAATTCTTTCAGATGGCTCTATCCATACGAGAAACGGAATATTCAAGCAGCCTGAAGGCTCATTTAACCTTGAAAAAATATTTATGGATTCTCTTTAATAAATATGGCGTGTGAATCATCGATCACACGCCATATCTATTAATTTTCAATTGAGTCAGCAAGCTTCTTTATAAGCTTCTTGATTGAATTTACAAAGGCTGTAGGTGTTGATTTGCAATCCTCTTCCATCCAGTTTATTACTGCTATAAGATACATTTCACAGAACATCTTTCCTGAAAGGCCAACATCTGAGATAACTTCTATCATATCATCGAACAGAAAATTCACAATTGGCATCATTGATTCTAAAATATATTCTCTGAATGAATTCTGTCCCTCAGTTCTAAGTGCTGCTTTATAGAAGCTCTTATCTTCGTACAAAAGCTTGCATACCGCCTCTAACAGATCCCAGCCTGTTTCATAGCTTCCGGTGCTGACCATCAAAATAAAATCAGTATAGAATATCCAGTTCATCAGGTCATATTTATCCTTAAAATGATAGTAAAAGCTCTTTCTGTTCATTCCGCAGCGGTCACAAATATCTGTAATGCTGATCTTTGAAAAGTTTTTCTCAGACATCAGCTGCTTCATTGAATTAGCAAGCGATCCTTTGGTTATATTAGCATCAGCCAATGTTGTTCATCCTCCATTATTTACTTGAAAGCGTAAACTTAAAAGCGACACCATTTTCATAATTCTCTGCCCAGCATTTTTGTCCGTGTAAATCTATTATAGCCTTTACAATGGAAAGGCCGATTCCGCTTCCTCCATATTCTCGTGTTCGCGCTTTATCTACTTTATAAAATTTTGTCCATATCTTGTCAAGGTCTTCTTTTGGTATCGGCTTTCCTGTATTAAATACTGTAGTCGTTAC
>CAVLAA010000071.1:0-10536 GCA_963660835.1 bacterium | reverse complement strand
GTTATAGCAATATAAATATTCTTCAACAACCTTCTCTATTGTTGCACTGAATCCGTAAATATATTTCTTTTCATTGCCTGCAACAAAAGTAAATTCAAATGAAGTCGGCTTATTCATTGAGTCTACATCAAATTTAAACGGAACAACCGGCAAACGATCTGTAACCTGCACATTGTTTGAGTTTCTAATCATAATTAAAGCCATTGTAATAGCTTTAAATAAACTGCTCTTTCCAGATGCATTTGCTCCATAAATTGCTGCAGAGGTAACTGCCCTGTGATCTCCTTTTGAAATAATATTCTCTGGATGCTCATTATCTTTAGAAGGTTCAAGACTCAAAAAGACCTTATCTCTAATTGATAAATAATTTTCTACTGTAAATTGAACTAACATATACCTTCCCCTTTCTATTTCCAGATTGAGTTATAGTACTATTCAGCCATAATACTATCATATTCTCTTTATTGCGATTTTGCAACAATATTATTTGCTTTTTTGCAAATTTTATTCAATATCTCCTATTATATCGTCTTTCATTTACTTCATACACCATCTATCTTACTTTTCTTTCTTACTATTCTATCTTATTTTCTTCTTACTTCCTGCTTCATTTCTTTTTTGGCAACTGTCCGTGAAGCTCTGCTGCCTTACTGACGGTATTCCAAGGCTTTCATAGAACTTTATTTTAGGAATGGATATGCTATTATATTGTAGAAATCTTTGTTTTAGGTGAGATATTATGATACGCAGTGCAAGAATAGAAGATGCCAAAAGGCTTCTTGAAATATATGAATATTATGTAAAATATACAGCGATTACATTTGAATATGATGTACCATCATTGGAAGAATTTAAAGAACGTATTTCCAATACTCTGAAAGCTTATCCTTACCTCGTAATTGAAGAGGATGGCATAGTTCATGGCTATGCTTATGCCGGAAAATTTGCAAGCAGAGCAGCCTATTCACGCTCCAGTGAGGTAAGTATATATCTGGATCACCAAACTAAAGGGCAAGGTTATGGGCGAAAACTCTATGCAGCTTTAGAGGAAGATCTAAAAAAAAGAGGAATTCTAAATTTGTATGCATGTATTGCAGATCCCATCACCGAAGATAAATATCTGAACAAGAACAGCGAACAGTTCCATTATCATATGGGTTTCATAAAGATTGGAACATTTCATCAATGCGGATATAAATTTAACCGATGGTATAATATGATTTGGATGGAAAAGCTTATCGGTGAACACTGAACCTGCTCTATCATGGAGCAGCCAACTTCATTGCTCCTGTTAAATAGGGGCTGTCAAACCCGGCAGCCCCTTAAATACTGTTTATATGTTATTTCGTTGCTGATTATCACACTCTTTTACGCTTTTTCATGGCTATTACGATAGCAGAAAGAGCGCCGGCAGTAGTCAGGCTGACAGGCTTGATAGCTGTACTTTTTATTGGACATGTCAGAATTTAAAATAAAGACATCTTAGATAAACCTGAGTAATTCACGCCGGAAAAGGAGGAAAACAAATGATCGTACAGATGAGTAAGAAATCGAAAATATATCACAGAGATGGCTGCTGCTACATAGACAGGATCAGTGAAGATTCTTTAACTGCCTTTGATATCGAAGATGAAATGCTAAAAGATTTCAGAATGTGTAAATGCTGCGGCAATATGAAATTCATTTATAATAATCTGAATCCCAAATCCAAATTGGAACTTGAGTATTTGGGAGCAGAAGTTGAGGCGAAACGGGATGCTTGGCTTGTGAAGACCCCTTCCTATCGTTGGCAGGTGAGCCTTAAACCATCGACTCAGGAGCTGAAACTTTACCTCGGTGAATGGATTGAGGAATGGCAGAGATACTCCTGGAACCTAGAAAAGGAATGTGAAAAATCAAGAGATCTTCAGACGATCATCCGGTTCATTAAACAAGAAGAAAGGCTGTCAGCCTATCCGGTTCAGTACAGGAAATACGTTTCGAAGATTGAGCATTATGCAATGGATAATCAGGTAAATATTCAATATGACGGTACAGATTTATATGTGCTTACAGATGTTGCAGCATGGAAGATAGCATACGGATATCATTACAACTGGTTTAAGCTGCTTCACTGTCCGTTCGGGGACAAGACACTGACTATCGATGAGGCGAAGAGTGCACATTATCATGTACAGATGGACGTGCCGAGAAATCAGTCTCCATACAAACATATTCAATATATCGTTGAGCATGATAAAGCAAAGAAAATAGAGCAGATCGATTATCGGAAGCTGCCGAACAAAACAAAGAAACAGAAGAAATATTATCGCCAGGCCCAAAACAGAGCCCGGAGAAGAAGCGTAAGCAGAGTTCTGGATCTGCTGGCGGGAATATAGGTGAAATAAGATCTGGCAGGCGGTGGGTTTTGCTAAGATGAAGGTTCTTTCAGTTTGGGTTACGGGGGACATGATGTTACATTGCGGTGCCTGCCTGATGGTGGGAAGCATCCAGATATTGGTATCATTTCAATTTACCTGCTTCTCGGTCTCTGCTGCGTTATAAGCATCCTGCTTTTCTGCTTCTACCTTGGCATTGCAATACTGTGTAGATGCTTCTTCAAGATTTGTAGGGGCTGCTTCTGTTGCCGAAGCTTCTTCTACTGCTACATCATTGTTTTCGTCTGTGACGTCTTCTGTAGCCGCAAAGATGGGCTGAGAGGACACAACGGATGTGACTACTACGATAAGATTGAAAGATTTTTTCAAAAAATTACAATATTTTTTTATATTTTTTTCGAGCACTATATACAGTGCAAAATATTTATGCTCCTAAAAATAAAATAGTCTCACGATATCTGTTTCGCTTCGAAACTTTGATATCATGAGACCGGTTTTATTTTATAGAACGTGAAGAATAATATTCTTCTGTAAGATCCAGAAAAAGATTTTTTACCGGATTCATGTTATTAGGGTTTGTGACACATACATAGAAATCCGAGTGTTCCGATTCAAATTTTATAGAATGGTAATGCGGGTTATTGAGCAATGTCGGATCATAAGGATTTGAAATCGTAAGTCCGTTATCTGACAAAACCTTGAAATAGGCAATTTCCGAGGAAGCTACCTCCTCCTGATGTACATCCGTCAAGTCAAATTTATCTTTAAACAATTTGTGGATCTGGTATCCATTTGGCTCTGTCAGAAAAAATGTTTCTCCTTTAAGATCTTCATATTCCAGCGCCTGCTTTCCTGCAAGCCTGTGATTAGCTGACATGACTATAAGAGTATCTATCTCCTTTAATCGCTTGGCATCAAAGCCCAATTCCTTCCAATGAGGAAATTCAAGGCCTATTGCTACATCTATGCTTCCGTTCGTAAGACCTTTTATCTGATCCCAGGAAAAAAGCTTGCTGCACTGTACATCCAGTAACGGAGCATTTTCTCTAAGACGATTTATAATAGACAGAAACATATATTCCGAATAGTATCCTGCCTGAAATGAAATCGAAAGGGAACCGTTTTTTCCCTCTGCTGCCATTTCTGCCATCCCTATCGCATAGCTTAACTGCGAAATAGTATCCTTAACACCGTCATACAAAACCTGTCCCGGCTCTGTCAGCTGCATTGGTTTACTGTTTCGATTGAAAAGAGGATATCCTAGCTCCTCTTCCAGCATCTGTATCTGCCGGCTGATCGTTGGCTGTGACGTGTAAACCCGTTTTGCCGACTGCGTAAAATTACCGGTTTCTGCAACAGAAATAAAGTACTTAAGCTGTAATAATGTCATTGCGATCCTTCCTCCATGACCTGCTTTTTACACTTCAAAAGCTTTCTGCCAATCTTAGGTAAGCTCACAAACAGCCATATAGTCGGTATTGTCATCAAAAGTCCGCCCACATTTAAAAGTCCCTTTACCGCATCAACACCACCTGATATTACTAAAAGATATGCTACTACAGAAATAACGATTCCAATCACAATCTTGATTTTTTTCGGTGGTTCTTCATCAATCTGCTGTCCGTGTACACAAAGTGTGGCGAGTGCAGATGTATTTGGATCTGCAAGCGTCACAAATGACAGACATATTGTAATAAGAAATATAAATTGGATTATTTTTCCGCCGGGCATCTCTCCGATAACCTGATATAAGGCAGTCTGCATTCCAAACTCCTGAACACTTGCCCATACATCCAGGCTGCCCTGCGCCTGCATTTGTATCATCGTACCAGAAAAAATAGCAATGAACAAGCAGCAAAACAACGATGGCACCAGAATTTCCACAAGAAGAAATTCTCTTACTGTTCTTCCTTTTCCCATACGTGCCAGGAACATTCCCATGATCGGTGCATAGATAAAAAAAGAGTTCCAAAATGTAATAGGCCACTCATTTGCCCACTGGTCATATTCAGCCAACGCATTGTTATATGTGATCTTGCTAAAAAAATTATCCAGAAGATTTCCAAAGGATTCCGTCCCTAATTTTCCGATAAACTGTCCGTCACCAACAAAGACTACATATATCATAAGTCCTATAAAACAGCACATGCAAGCTGTTGAAACGTAGGTAAGCCCTTTATTGATCCCTGTAAGACATGAAATAATAAAGAAAGCTCCGACAAAAACTGCGATCAAAAGATATATTATATTATTCTCTGAAAGTCCGAATACCGCATTTAATCCTCCGCTTATCTGCATCATTCCGGCACCCATGGAATTCGACACTCCGCTTGCTACCGCATAACCACAGAAAATATGCAGCAAAATGGTAAGCCATATCCGATCTTTTCCCGTTACTTCGATCACGAGGCCTCGAAACGAAAGAGGCCTTTTGCAATTATATGCCAACAATGCGAATACAACCGCAGGTATGGCATAAATAAAATATTGTACAAATGACCAGTCAAACATAGTCTGGCTTACCGCAAAAACAGCAGCCTCCCTGCTCTGTGCCTCAATCCCTGCTGCTACCGGTGGATTTATATAATGATAAATAGGTTCTCCCATTGCCCAAAACAGCAGACCACATCCAATACCGCCGCAGATGGATATTGAGATCCACTGCCATGTTGTATATTCCGGCTTTGCATCTTCTCCACCAATTCTTATATCTCCATATCTAAAAACGATAAAACATATTCCCATTACAACGGCCAGTATCGCACATATATTTATCCACCAGCCAAAATTATCTCCTATAAAATACGTCATATTTGACATTACCTTGCCAAACTGTTCCGTAAAAAACATTCCAAATATTATTTCAACTAAAAACAGAATACCTACTACTCTTAAAACCTCTTTATGGATACTTCCCTTTACATATTTTTTCTTTTGTTTCATATAACTTTCCCCAATTCATTATCTTGCTTCCTGATCTGATATTTTCTTCTGTAACGATCTAATGTATTGTCTTATGAAATATCCATCTTATATACGACACAAGGCCGTCCCACTAAAAATCCCAGGCTATAAATACAAGCTTGCTATCTTAGTGTGACAGCCCCGCACCAGTCACTTCTTTATTAATTATTAAAAACTATTTCGATGATGCTGCATTAAAACCCCATTTGGCTCTGATATTATTTTATTTATTTAAAAAATAATTGCTTTCTCCATAAAGCTTTGCAGGGTTATATCCAATTCCAAGCTCTTTGTACATATACTCTACAGACTCACGCAGTCCTTTTAACTCAAGCTCACGGCCTTCTTCAATAGTATATCCGGAAAGCGGAAGCTCAATCTCAAGATCTATTGTATCAAGTCCTTCCGGTGCCTCTTCTCTTAAGATATCCATGATTGCTTTGCAGTCTACATTTCCTGCTCCGATCGCAGTACCAAGTGAATGAGTTCCATCCGGGTCAGCAAATACTCTGTTATCACAGAAATGTACACAATAGCAATATGGTGCCATCTTGCGTACGCAGTCTGCAATTCCTTCCATAACCATAAGTGAATTGATAGTATCGCAGCATGCACCAATAAGCGGATGATTTAATTTTTCTACAAGCCAGATCACTTCATCTGCAAACAGGTCGCAATGATTCTCGATTGCAATCTTCAAACCATATTTTTCAATAAGCGGTATATTCTCCTCAAATTTATTGTAAATCTCAACAAGCTGTGCCATTACAGACGGTGCAAGGCATGAATGTGAAGATTTTTCAGGATGTTCTACGTCTGTGCTGTATTTTACAAGCTTGCAGCCTAATTTATGAGCAATATGTAAGGATTCCTCTACTGTACAGTTAACACGCGGATCTGAAGGAGCATTGAATGAAATGTTCAGCTCAAGTTCTATTCCTGCATCCTCTGCGATCTTGCGGCACTTTGCCAGATGCTCATCGGAAGTATCATTCTGGATATCTACAAGAGTAATGTGAAGCACATCGAGCCCAACATCCTGTCCGATTTTTACAAGATCCTCAAATGTTGCTACCTGCTCAAAGGCATGATGCTCGCCATATTCCTGAAATCCCCAGCTCTCACCGAAGCCTGAAAGATGTAATGTATAGCTGTGCATTCCGATTTTAAATTTTCTGTCGTGATTCTTAATCATTTTTTTACACTCCTAATTAATTATATATTATTTCGTTTATAGATACTATTTTTTATTTGCAAGTATTTACTGATTTCCTAATTTTTTGCAATGTTCCACAGATACTCTTACAAATTCCTCATACATAGCATCAAATCCCATGGATTCGATCTTCTCAAGTGCTGTTACAGTTGCACCGCCAGGAAGTCTGAGGGCAGTCTCAAGCTCTGTAAGGCTCAAATCAGAAGACAGTATCATCTCTGCACTTCCTTTCATTGTCTGTGCAAATAAGCGAACTGCTGTTTCAGGATCTAATCCGTATTTTGATGCCTCTTTTACCATTAAATTTGAAATGTGGTAAAAGAATCCGGGTGCTGAACCATTGAACGGAAGGATTTCTGCCATTTTTCCATCCGGTATTTCTTCTACAGCACCACACTGACGAAGGATTGTTGTTACCTGTTTTACATCATCATCTGTACAGTTTTTGTTACGTGATACGGCAAACGCTCCGCATCCTACCTGTGAACTCATATTTGGCATGCAGATCACAACCTTGCAGTCTTCGCCAAGGTGTTTTGTATACCATGGCTGTTCTACGCCTGTTACAACAGTTAACATCAGCTGTCCCGGACGGTAACATGCTTTCAATTCATCAATGATAAAACCTACTACCTTCGGTGTTACACCCAAAACCAGCATTTCCGAATTGTTTACAAGTTCTGTCATGCTGTGAAATGTCTTATAACCCTTTGCTTCATAATCCTTGAGGACATCATCATTGATATCATAGATACCGATTTCTGAAGGATCGTAATCCTTATTTAATTCTGCTCCTCTGTGCATTGCGCGAATAATATTTCCTGCTGCAATAAAACCATAACGTAACATAAGTTCTCTCCTTAATATTTATATTATTGTCTTAATATATTTCTCTGTGATTTCCTTACACCATTGCATGTGCTCATCCGAAGGGCTTTCAACTAACGAAAGCTGATAGTCGATTCCAAGCTTCCGATAGGTATCCGTTCCAAGCCTGTGATAAGGCAAAAGCTGCAGATGATCTACTCTCGGAAGTTCAGCAAGGAACTCTCCCAGGCTTTTTAGCTCTTCCTTCGAATCGTTGATTCCCGGAATAAGGGGCCTTCTGACAATCAACCTTGTGCCTTTTTTTTCTGCCCCTGCCCGTTTCAGATTTTCAACTATATTTTCGTTGGATACTCCTGTATATTTTTTATGCAAGTCAGAATCCATCAATTTTAAATCTACAAACGCAGTATCGGTATTTTCCAAAATCGATTCAATATCACTCCATTTTCCATAAAAAGAAGTTTCAATACAGGTATTGATCCCTTCCATACTCGCTCTTTTCACAAGACTTGAAACGAATTTGGGCCAGACAAGGATTTCTCCGCCTGAAACCGTCATTCCTCCTCCAGAATGAAAATAAAACGGTATATCTTTTCGAACTTCCTTCAGTACCTCTTCAACTGTCATGACTGAACCGTAGATAATGCCTCCATCTAATGTCGACTGGATTTCCTTTTTGTGGCTCTCAGGTGTTGAACACCATTGACAGCGCAGCGGACAGCCCTTCATAAAAACAACTGTCCGAAGTCCGTCACCATCAAAAATCGAGCTTTTCTCAATACGGAGTACTGTTGCCTGCAGATTCATATTTTCATAATTCTGATAATCCATTCTAATGCTCTCTTATCCCCAGCACTCGATCTCTGTTCGCTGGATAATATCGTTCTGGATATCTCTTCCAAGCTCTACAAAGAATGCAGTATATCCGGCAACTCTTACCAGAAGATCTCTGTGTTTCTCAGGATGTTCCTGTGCATCAAGCAGAACCTTT
Organism: bacterium; assembly: GCA_963660835.1. Lineage (GTDB taxonomy): Bacteria > Bacillota > Clostridia > Lachnospirales > Lachnospiraceae > Alectryocaccobium. Next base: position 2,159 of record CAVLAA010000071.1, on the reverse strand, counting down.
GGATCGATAATATTGTACTGTGTATGGTAAATATCAAGAGTACACTGTGTCTTCAGTAAAACCATCATATTGTTCAATCCGCGTTCGCCCTCTAAAAGCTTCGGATCGATCTTGAGGTTCATCTGTGTTCCCTGTGTAAAGCGTGCATGAGGAAGGTTGCTTATAGATTTCAACAATGCTGTCGCACCGTTAACATCTGTTCCTCCTGTTGCACCGATACCATCTGCAAGCGGAGTCCATGCTTTACGTCCTGACGGAAGCGCTCCGACACTCTGACCGATCGGAACATTACCTGATACAGGAAGCATACCTGCAGTTAGTCTGCCAAACGGTGACTGATACTGTTCGATCTGGTCTACGAGATAATTGTAAATTTCTCCTGCGCAGAAATCAGCTTTCGGATCATCATTTCCATATTTAGGAGCTTCCATGCAGAGTTTATGGATTTCTTCATATCCTTCGAAATCAGCATCCAGCGCTTTGCAAAGCTCATCCATTGTTAATTTCTTTTCGTCATAAATAAGATATTTGACATCTGCAACAGAGTTGATGATATCTGCCTGTCCGATAATGTTGATTCCGTTTCCGACATTGAACTCAGCTCCGCCGTTTGCATAATCCTTTCCAACTTCCATGCAATGTGGATATGTCAGTGAAAGTGCAGGTACCGGACGATAGTTTTCGCTAAGATAATCCAGATATGAATTCATTGTTGCCATGGTATGTACAAAATGATCTATCTGTTTTTTGATCGCTGCCATAAATTCATCAAATGTCTTAAAGCTGCACGGATCGCCTGTTTCGATAGAGATAAGTTCGCCTGTCTTTCTGCTTCTTCCGTTTGTCATAACCATATCTACAACGCCGCCCATACTTATCTCACCGATGTCGGTATAGGATTTCAAACGTCCCTCAAGGTTTGTCTCTACACAGCCGCATGGTGTCCAATCCCATGCCTGTGAAAGCGGGATTCCCTTATTCAGAAGCATTTTGATTCCTGCATCATCGTGATAAACTGCCGGCATAGTGCGTCCCATACGAATACATTCTGCTGCTTTTCTAAGGAAGGAATCCGGATTCTTGGAAATACTGTAACGTACTGTCATATTTGGCTCTTTTAAAGCAGTATCTTCTGTTGCCTGGATAGTCATATAAGACAGTTCATTTACAGCATCGTTTCCATACTGGTCAATTCCTCCGGCACAAACCTGTACTGTCATGTTGTATCCGGCAGAGAAAGCTGCACTTTCTCCATCCTGGAACAATCCCATTTCTGCAATCTTGATCCAGAAGCAGTCCATCAGCTCCTGTGCTTCATCCTCTGTCAGGATTCCGTCTGCAATATCTTTACGATAGTATTCAATTAAATACTGATCCATACGTCCAAGGTTGTAAGAAGAAGCATTCTGTTCCATAAAAATACAGAATTCATAAGTAAGCATACTCTGTAAAGCTTCATAAAAGTTACGCGGCGGATTTGCCGGAACGTATCTGTTTACCTCTGCTATCTTAAGAAGCTCTGCTTTACGTGTCTCATCCTTTTCCTCTGCTGCCATCTTTTCTGCAAGATCTGCATGACGGTTTGCAAGTGCGATAATTCCCTCTGCGGTGATTATCAGTGACTTATAAAAGATCATCTGCCTTAAGACATCTTCTCCTGCTGCATCATCCAATGCTGCCAGCTTTTCTTCTGCTTCTTTTTTAATACCGTTAATTCCTTTTTTTAATAATGTACGCCAGCCCGGTGTATTTTCTCCGTATCCACGGACAAATTTTTTATCCACATACAGCATACCGCCATCTCGCATTGTTCTTACATCATCCGGCATCATAGCATTCCAGCGGTCAAGAACGCATTTTCCTCTCCAGTACGGTGCAACCTCTTCCATGAAAAGTTTCTTATTTTCTTCTGAAAGATAAAACGGATCGTATTTACGTGTACTGATCGTATCCAGTTCTTTCTCAATAACCGAACAAGCGGAGTCAGGATTTAAAATACCTGCACGTGGTTTAAATGCTACGCCGCCAACCAGAAGCTCATGATCCTGAATAAAAATCGGTTTATTCATATATACATTTTTCATGGCTGTTGCTTTCTGGATCTGCCACGGCTGTCCTTCCGTTGCTTTAAATCCCTGTGTTACATAGTATGCATCAAG
>CAVLAA010000070.1:0-10583 GCA_963660835.1 bacterium | reverse complement strand
TGCTGCAAGAACCTTAAGCTCATGCATTTTCTTCTGCTTATCCATTTTTCCCTCCATAGATTGAAAATCTTTATATGTTTTCAGGTAAAATCCCTCTTAGAGGAATTATTTTCCTAAAAGCTCTCTTTCAATGATCTCCCTTGCTTCAGGTGCCTGCTTGTCCATCTTCTCCGGGAATCCAAAGTAAGATACACATGCAATATTATCACCACCAACCTTTGGTGCATCAGGCTTAAGCTGCCTGTTTGCGAAATCCATCTTGCGAAGAGTTTCGAAAATTCCAGGGAAATCAACCTCTCCCTCACCCATAGCTGTATGCTGATGGATCGTAACATCCGCTCTTCCTCTCTGGTTTAACCACGGTGGGTTGAGGATATAACGGCAGTCCTTTGTCTGATTGTATGTATCTGCAAAGAGCACATGTGTAAGCTCATCTCCTGCATATTCAAGCATATGTCTTACATCGCCCTTTCCCTGGTCATAGAAAAATCCATGAGATGCAGAATATACATATCCAAGGTTTTTAGATCTGAATGATTTAACTATATCACAAGCTTCATCATTTAATTCGCAGAAATCATACGGATGTGACTGAACTTCAACACGGATTCCGGCCTTCTCAATGATAGGAAGGAGCTCCTCCATTGATTTGAAGAACATTCCGTTGCAGATTTCCTGCTGATTAGGATCACCGGAAAACTCTGTATTGATTACAGGTACTTCCATATCCTGTGCAATTTCTATTATCCTCTTCCAGTTTGCTACCGCATGCTGTCTCTGCTCTTCTGTAGGGCCTGACCAGCGGTATACAACTATGAAAGAAGAAATACCAACTCCTGTGTCCTTTAGCGCTTGACGATATTCCATCTCGCATTCTTTCGAAAACAGAGGATGCTTATAAAATGGGTTGATGCGAGGATGTGGTGACTGCTCAATCCACTTATAGCCCCAATCAGCCACTTTATAAACCATATCTTTAATACTCATCTGTTTTGCAAGAACGTCTACGTCAAATGCAATTTTCATTTTCTTTCCTCCTGATAAGATAATTAAAAGTTTATGGTATAATTGATAAGTAAAAATAGGTATCTGAATTAATTAGCTGCAGACTTTATTTATCCAATTCGGATCTGCAAGCTGCTGTCTTCCTAGTGAAATAAGATCTGCATATCCTTTAGTAAGAATATCCTCAGCCTGTGCTGACTTCTTTATTCCACTTATTACGATTCTTTGATCCAATAAAACCGATATACATTTATCAGCTGATCATAATTGATCTACAAATTTATACCCGTTTTATTGCCAAAGATAATCAAATATATACCCTATTCATTCTTTTAATAAGATAGGGCAACCAAAGAGCTGCCCCATCTTATTTATTTATCACCTAATTACTTGATAATCCCAAAATTACTTAGCTATATCAGATAAATTATCTTTTGTAACCCATACGTTATCAACAAGGTACTCTGTATAAGATGTAACTTTTCCTTCCAGGCAGTCAACTGCAAGTTTAACTGCAAGAGCACCCTGCTCTACAGCATCCTGTGAAACTGTACCTGTCTGAAGTCCGCTTTCAATAGCCTCTATACCATCATCTGATGCATCAACACCTGTGATGATAACACCGCTGTCTTCGCCAAGAGCATTAGCAGCACCTACTGCCATTCCATCGTTCTCGCAAACGATAGCATCAAGCTCATAATTTGAACCCCAGCTTTCTACTGTTTCCATAGCCTTTGTTGTATCCCAATCAGCAGCTGCTTCTACAACAACTTTAACGTCAGGATATTTAGCAAGGATGTTCTGATATCCTTCATAACGAAGAAGTCCGCCTGCATCTCCATCAGGGCCTGTAAGAATAGCTATATTTCCTTTTCCATCAAGAAGGTCACAAACTGCCTGCATTTCCTTCTCACCTGCTTCTGTATTTGAAGCTCCTGCATATCCGTTAACGATATCTGAATCTCCGTCAATCTTTGATACGTAGTTGATACATACAATACCTGCATCTACAACCTTCTGTGCTGTGTCTACAAGTCCTGCCGGATCAACAGGCTCAAAGATAATTGCATCATAGCCATCTGAAATACACTGCTCAATATCTGAAATCTGCTGTTGAACATCCTGATTTGCATCAAAGTGTTTAACTGATACACCAAGTGACTTAGCCGCTTCATCAGCTCCCTCTGTTACAGAGTTCTGAAAAGCATTTGTCATATGCTGATGTGAAATAGCAATTTTATATTCCTTGCTTGCTTTGCTTGTTGAAGCTGTTGAGCTTGAGCTGCTTGATGAAGCCTCACTGCTCTCTGATGATGTGCTTGCTGCACTGCTGCTTGATGATGCGCTGCTTGAGCTGCTTGATGAGCTTCCGCATCCGGCGAACATGGCAACTGCCATAGCTGATACTGCTGACAATGCAACGATCTTTTTCATTCCTTTTTTCATTTTTCTTTCCTCCATTTATTTATAACTTTAAAAGTTAACAAATTAAACAGTATATATTAGTTCTTTCTCTCTTTTGTCTTAATGTCTATAAGAACAGCAATTACGATTATTGCGCCCTTTACTACCTTCTGCCAGCTTGAATCTACGCCCATTCCGTTAAGTCCGTTTGTGATTATTGTAATAAGGAAGGCACCGATTACAACACCCCATGATTTACCGATACCACCGCTCATTGAAACACCGCCGATTACACATGATGTAATGGCATCCATTTCATAACCGTCGGCTGCTGTAGGCTGACCAACTGTTGTACGAGATGTAAGAAGGAAACCGCAGAAGCCTGCAAGTATCCCCATGATCGTAAATACTGCTACCTTGATAAATGTTGTATTTATACCGGCAACTCTTGCTGCCTGGATATTACCGCCGCATGCATAAACACGACGTCCAAAAACAGTCTTAGAGAGAACAAATGTACAAACAATAATTACTACTACGAAAATGATCGCAAGTGAATAATCACCGGATGTAATTGATTTGATTTCAGAGCTAAGTCCGGTAACCGTCTTTCCTCCTGAAACAACAAGTGCAAGACCTCTTGCTGCCTGCATTGTTCCAAGTGTCATGATAAATGGAGGGATATTGCCCTTCGCAATACCGATACCATTTACAATACCAACAGCAAATCCGCCTGCTATTGCAGCAAGAAGCGGAACAATTATCGGATAATCTCCGTTTCCAAGTATTGCTGTAAGAATTCCTGTAAATGCCATTGTTGATCCAACTGACATATCGAATCCACCGCTTATGATGACAAACATCATACCGAATGAAGCAATACCGATGATAGAAGTCTGTTTAAGAATTACTTTTAGGTTATCAACTGCTATAAATTTCGGATTAAGCGCTGCAAAAATTATTACAACTGCTACAAATATTACTATTATAAAATATTGGCTCATTATCGAACCAAATGATTTCTTCTGCATAATTCGTCTACCCCTCTGATTATACTGCAATCTTGGATGCCAGCTCCATGATCTTTTCCTGTGAGAATTCTTCTCTTGAAAGTTCTCCCGAAAGAGTTCCCTCTGCCATGACTCCGATCCTGTCACATACACCCATAAGCTCCGGAATCTCTCCGGAGATCATTATAACTGCTTTTCCTTGCTGTACAAGCTCACCCATAAGAACATATATATCACGTTTTGCACCTACATCTATACCACGTGTAGGCTCATCCATGATAATTATATCCGGTTCATTTAACAGCCATTTTGCAATAACTACTTTCTGCTGATTGCCACCAGAAAGGTTTCCGACGATCTCATTTCCCGAAGGAGTTTTGATCTTTAATTTTTTTATATATTCATTTGATGCCTTAATTGCCTTTGCTTTACTGTAAAGACCATTTGAAAGCATCTTTTTAATAGCAACCATTGAAATATTTTCTCCAACGGTTCCGACAAGGTTAAGACCTGTAACCTTTCTATCCTCAGTTACAAGAGCAACTCCGTTTTTGATTATATCAGAAGGCTGCTTTACATGTATCTTTTTGCCCTTGATATAAACCTCTCCGCTGTCCATTTTTCTTACACCGAAAATACTTTCAACGAGTTCGCTTCGTCCTGCTCCTACAAGTCCTGCAATACCAAAAATCTCTCCTGATCTTACAGAAATGCTGACATTTTTAACCTTTTTATTTAATACTATATTTTTAGCCTCAAAGATAACATCACCGATCTTTGATTCAAGCTTAGGGAACTGGTCTTTTATCTCACGGCCAACCATCATCTTAATAAGTTCATTTTCTGTAAGGTCCTTGGCAGCTCCCATACCAATGAACTGACCATCACGGAAAACACTGATCGTATCACATATACGGAATATCTCATCCATACGATGTGATATATAAATTATTGCAACACCCTGTTTTTTGAGCTTATTAATATGCTCAAAGAGTGTCTCAACCTCTCTTTCTGTAATTGCAGCTGTAGGTTCATCCATTACGATAACCTTTGCATTTACAGATACGGCTTTGATAATTTCAATAAGCTGACACTGAGCAACTGTGAGGTTTCTTAGAGTTTCATTTGGTGAAATATGAAGCCCATATTCATCTATAAGCTTTTTAGCCTCTCTTGACATAGCTCTTTTATCAACCAAGCCATGCTTTTTGATTTCCCTGCCAACAAAAATGTTTTCGTATACCGGAAGATCAAGAATTGGGTTCAGCTCCTGATGAATCATAGCTACTCCGCGTTCCATTGCCTCTTTGGGATTTGAAACCACATATGGCTTTCCGTCAAATAATATCTCTCCCTCAGGATCCTTTGTATATATACCCATAAGGATCTTCATAAGGGTTGATTTTCCGGCACCATTCTCTCCCATGAGCGCATGAACCTCTCCCGGCTTTACTTTTAGCTGAACATTATTCAGCGCCTTTACACCCGGAAAGGTCTTGCTTATATTCTTCATTTCAAGAATATACTCTGACATCAAATCTTCTCCTTTCATTACACACTTCCTATAATAACTGTCGTTTCCGACAAATTATTCCTTTTTTACCCATTTTATTCGATTACTGCTTCATTCCTTCTTTTTGGATAACAGAGCAACAGATAAATGTCAAAGTTAAAATCAAACCGCTATGCGGTAATATTCAATTTTCAAGTGCTTACAATCATACAGCTGCCATAAGCAGCCGTACGATCAATAAGCGGGTTTATAAAGCAATTAATAGATTTGCTGATTTAATTTTGATGCAGGAATGATTAATACATTCTTGCTTCTGCGATATGTGCATCAAGTCTCTTACGAGCCTCTTTAACTTCTTCAGATTTAGATGTTGAAGCAACACCGACATGCCACCATGAATCATATCCCTCTGACATTGTCTTAGGAAGAACTTTAGCATCGATAATTGTTGAAACAGTTTCTTTCTTAGATGCTTTGATAGCTTCTCTGAATTCTTCAGGTGTAGAAGCTCTGAAAGCCTTCATGCCGTAGCCTTCACCGATCTTAGCAAAGTCAGTCTTGCAGTATTCTCCGTCCATAAGGCCTGTTTCTTCATTTCTATGACGCATCTCTGTAGCAAGAGATCCGACACCATTACCCATCTGAAGGTTATTGATACATCCAAATGCTGCATTATCCAATACAATAACGTTGATCTTTACATTTTCCTGCATAGCAGTTGCGATCTCAGAATTGAGCATAAGGAATGAACCATCACCAACCATTGCATAAACTTCTTTGTCAGGAGCTGCAAGCTTAGCACCAAATGCACCAGCGATTTCATATCCCATACATGATGCACCGTATTCCATATGGTAGCTGTCTTTAGCATCTGTTACCCAAAGTCTCTCAAGGTCAGCCGGAAGAGATCCTGCAGCTGCAACAACGATCGCATCGTCATCAACCTCTTCGCGAACGATGCCAACAGCATTTGACTCAGTGATAGTTCCACCGATATCTCTGATAAAGTCTTCCATAATGTTCTCTCTCCATGAAGGAACACATGGAACGAATTTGCCTTCGCCAAAGCCTTCGCCATGATACTGAACTCCAAGAACAGCAAGTCTTTCTTCTTCCCATTCTTTCTTTACATCTGCGATCTCTGATGATGCAGCATAGCTTGATTTATATCCTGCAGCCTTAAGCTCTTTGATTATAGCTTCAAGAGTAACCTTAGCGTCTCCTATACAACGTGTTGCATCAACTTTTTCTGCATGGAATTCTGATGTATTGATCGCAAGAACTTTGATGTCTTTATTTCTGAAGAGAACCCATTTTGATCCTGTAACGAAGTCGTTAAGTCTTGTTCCTACAGCAATTATAAGGTCTGTAGTCTTAGCAAGCTTGTTAGCTGCCATACCACCTGTAACACCGATTCCGCCAACACTGTACTCAAATGAATCCGGAAGGCATGAATGTCCTGCCTGTGTCTGTGAAACAGGAACAGCAAACTCTTTACAGAATTCCATAACTGTTTCTCCTGCTTCTGAATATCTTACGCCGCCGCCTGCGATGAGCATAGGTGTTTTAGATGCCTTGATCATCTCTACAGCTTTATTGATATCATATTCTTCTGCAACTCTTCTTGCGATGTGATGAACACGTTTCTGGAAGAAGTAATCCGGATAATCAAAGCTCTCACCCTGAACATCCTGAGGAAGGCTTACACATACGGCACCACAGTTAGCTGTGTCAGTAAGAACACGCATAGCATTGATCATAGCGCTCATAAGCATTTCCGGACGGCTTACTCTATCCCAGTATTTGCAAACCGGCTTGAAGCAATCGCTTGCAGTGATCGTAAGATCATGTGACTGCTCCATCTGCTGAAGTACAGGATCCGGCTGTCTTGTTGCAAATGAATCAGATGGGAAAAGAAGTAACGGTACATTGTTGATAGAAGCTGTAAGTGCTGCTGTTACCATGTTTGCAGCTCCAGGTCCTATTGAGCTTGAGCAAGCAAGGATCTTTCTTCTGTTGTTCTGCTTTGCATATGCAATTGCTGCATGAGCCATCCCCTGCTCATTACGTCCCTGGTAAACTCTTAAATGTCCCGGATCCTCCTGAAGAGCCTGTCCGAGTCCAACTACCATTCCGTGACCGAATATAGTAAAGATACCATCAACAAAAGGTGTTTCGATTCCGTCCATCTCTACATACTGCTGGTTCAGAAACTTTACAATTGCCTGTCCTACTGTCATTCTTGTTGTTCCCATTTTATCCTCCTTAATGGTTATATGTTGTTGTTACAACAGTTAGTTATTTAGCTGATTATTGTTTTCGAAAAAAAATGTATTTAATTATTTTTGTCACCTGCGGCCTTCAAACCCTTACTTTAGCCGAAACCATAATTTTTCAAATACAACGTACAGCATTGCTAAGCCACAATAAAGCCCTTCTTCTTGTTGCTTTATTTAACTTTATTTTACTGTGAATATCAAAATACTGTTATCTTTTTATTGCTTAATTTCTCATATGATTGATCATGATTACGTTCAATTCTTACATATTCTTGTTTCGGCTTTAAAAAGATATTTTTTATTTTTATTTATTTTTGCCAATCCTTATGATCTGATAGAATATATATCCTCAATCGAAAATTCCCTCTTTGAGGTTCTTGTTTTTTTGTCAGATCCTTCCTTGTAATGCTGCCTGTATGTTTTTGGTGATATGCCAAAATACTTCTTAAATACCGAGCTCAAATGGCAGCTGCTTGAAAAGCCAAGCTTGTCACTTATGGAGCTTATGCTCATATCTGTATTCTTTAAAAGACTTTGAGCTTCTCCTATCTTTCTGTGCATTACATATTTCATGGGAGAAATGCCTGTTTCATCCTTAAAGATATGTGCCAGATAGTAATGGCTTAAACCGAATCTTTCTCCAAGCTCCTCAAGACTAAGCTCCTCTGTATAATTTTCATCCAGAAATTCGGTAATGACTCTTATAAGCTCATCATTTTTTCTTGTGATCTTATCCTCGAACTCATGTGATTTCTTCAGCTTCTCATATGCTATATTCAGGATGCATCCACACAGTGTATTGCACAAAAATTCATTTTTACTGTTTACTTCCTGAACATCAAACAATGCCATAATAAGCTTTTCGATCACCGAACCGGATTCAAATTCCAAAACTGCTCTGTTATTTTTATCTACTATGCGTTCAAGCGATTCGTTATTTATCTTTATATCCTTTACGGCACAGGTATATGTCTCACAGCATTCACACAAGAACAATTCCTCGCCGTGCCATATTCCTTTGTCGACTATAACAAGATTTCCGGCCTTCAGATCATACATTCTGTTATCAACTCTGTAGCTTTCCTTGCCGCTTTTCACATAATGAAGTTCTATAAAATCATTATGCTTATGATAAAGCATCGGGCTTTTCTCATGGTACTCAGCGCTGTCGTAAAACACTCTTTCGAGCTGAGCAGAAAGTATTTTGTTTTCGGCATTGCTCTCCATGTTTTATCCCTCTTTCTGATTTGTTTTTTTTCCTGATGAATATTCAACTTCAGGTTTTAATGCTTTTGCGCTGCTTTCTTCAAAGTGCTGTCTGAACGTCTTCGGCGAAATGCCAAAATACTTTTTGAATACCGCACTCAAATGACAGCAGCTTGAAAATCCCAAGCTTTCACCTATCTGACTGATGCTCATATCAGTATTCATCAGCTTGCTCTGAACCTCTCCTATCTTCCTGTGCATTATATATTTCATTGGCGAAACTCCGGTTTCGTTTTTAAATATATGTGCAAGATAATAGTGGCTAAGTCCAAATTTCTTTCCCAGAGCCTCAAGCGTTATGGGCTCCATATAATGCTCATCAAGATATTCTGTAATAATTCTTATAAGCTCATCGTTTTTATTGTCTGATCTTTCCTCTTGTCTCTGTGTCTTTAAGGCTCTGTCATATACAACATTTAAAATACATGTGCATATGTTGTCACACAGGTATTCGCTGGCCTCCGGCTTGAGCTGAAGCTCATACAGCGCTGTTATCAGCTTTTCTATAGCCGATCCGGGCGTGAATTCCAAAACTGCTCTGTTATTTTTTTTCAGAAGTGCATCAAGCCTGTTCCCGTTTTCATAAAACTTCATTGCGCAGGTATATGTTATATTCTGCTCATTAAGAAAAGGCTCTTCACCGTGCCAAACATTCTGATCTATAATAACCACATTGCCCGGCTTCAGGTCATACATTCTGTTATCTACTCTGTAGCTTCCATGACCTTCCATTACATAAATGATCTCAGCAAAATCCTCGTGCTTATGGTAGAGCACCGGATGTTTTTCGTGGTATTCCTCATCAATGTAAAATACCCTTTCAAACTTTGCCGAAAGTATTTTTTCCTGATTATTTTTTTTCAATTCCTTTTCTTTCTGTTTTATTTTAGTCATTTTTTTATATTTTTTTGTTCTTAAGAAGTATCTCTAATATAGCATCTGCTTTATCAACCTGTTATCGATTTCTTGCTTTGATTCGGACATTTTTTAGTAATTTCGCAAGGTTTTTTCATATTATTGCTTTGCTGTACAAAATCAATGTCATATTTTTATCAATTCTGCACAATCCATTTATAGTTTCTTGCAAAAATATGATTTAATTATTGCGATTGTATCACGCTTTTTTCAAAAAGAAAAGCAGCAGTTTGAATATGTCAAACTGCTGCTTTGAATACCTGATCATTTAATTGTAATCAATCAAATTTTGCATCGTGAAGCCATGTATAACGCTCGTCCTCACATCTGTCTGTCTGAAGCCATGGATTGCCTTCAAGATGACGGATCATCCAGCATGTATACATCTGATATCCGGGTGCTACTGCCTGCGGATGAAGCTCTCCTCCAGGAATTGCTGAGAAGCTTCCGTCTGTGCTCTTAAATACCTGATCTCCTACGAAGCTTGCTCCGAATCCTTCCGGATGATCAAAAAGGAAATAATATGTTTCCGGCTGCGGATGTCTGTGTGGAAGATATCCTGACCAGTTTCCTTTATCGTTAAGAACCTCTCCTAAAACCATGTTTGAATATGGTGCTATATCATGATCGAAGATCGTATTAACTCTTCTCTTTGCTACATTTCCGAATTTGCCTACGCAGGAATATCCCCATGGAGCATCCTCCGGAGCATAAAGCTTTGCAGGGAATGTCTTTTCATTCTTTGTACACTGAACAAGTATCTCTGAGGTCTCATTTGCTTTGATAGTTGCCTCTGTTCCTGTGCACATATGAAGACACCACGGTCCTTCTGTAAATACACCTTCACGAGTTACAGTCTTCGAGTTGCCTTCCCATGAATAGGTAATATTTCCGTTGAGAAGAAGGATTGCAACCTCCTCGCCGTCTCTTTTAAATGTTCTTTCGGTTCCTGCTTCCATCTTGTAGCAACGAATATCCATAAGCATAGCCTTGTATTCATTGTCATATGTGGTCAGGATCTTTTCACCGTTTGCATCGTATTCAGGATATCCAAAAACTTTGCTCATCATCTTACCTCTTTTATTTATTTTAATTTTTACTTAAAGTTACCGATTCCAAGATATTTGTTTGTCTCAGCTGTTCCTTCTTCTCTTGTCTTCTGAAGGCCTGTAGCTGCACGGATCGCATCCA
>CAVLAA010000069.1:0-10814 GCA_963660835.1 bacterium | reverse complement strand
TACTTGGACCATCAGCAATGGCCGGAAGCCTGATATATGTATACATCTTGGCGCTTGTATGCTCAGGCATAGCCATGTGGTATTTCTTAAACTGCTTTAAGCTGTCCGGAAAAGCTAAGCTTCTGGCGGCTTATATATATGCCTTCAACGGATTTATGACAATATGGGGTCAGCATTATGCCTTTACAGCAATAATGATCTACCTGCCTCTTCTTTTGATGGTTCTTGAAAAAGCTATAAGAAAAGCACGATTTTCACCATTAGTTTCCGTATGTACAGGTCTTATGGTTCTGTGTACATATTATTTTTCATATATGAGCCTTATCATTGCAGGACTTTACGTAATTATAAGACTATGGACATTAAGGACCGGAAGCATAAAAAAATATTTTTCTATATTGCTAAAACAGCTGTTTGCAGTTTTGATAGGTGTCGGAATAGGACTTGTTAATCTTATACCGTCTTATTCACTTATTTCAAATATTACTTCAAGACTGAGCAGCGGCAGTTATACAGGTATGCTTTTCAAATGGCCCGGCTCATATTACAAAACACTTATCCTAAGATTTTTATCGGGTGGTATACAGGGCAATTCGTCCGCATCCGAATATACAGGCTACGGAAATCTATATGAGGCTCCTAATGTATTTTTTACAAGCCTTTTTGTTGTACTTCTTATCCAGTTTATCATCTATCTTGCTGTATCAAAGAAGCAGGATATGCGTATAAAGACTGCATCATTTATTGCAATAATATTCGGAGCTCTGATGCTTTGTGTTCCGGCTGCGAGCATGGTATTTAACTTCTTCTCTTATCCTTTTTCACGTCATACATTCCTGCTGATGCCGTTCTTTGCACTGCTTGCAGCATATATGATGACTAAGCTTATAAGGGAGCGTTTTTTCAATATTGCAGGTGCCATTATCGCCGCCATCTGCTGCATAGCTGCATATTATCTTGCTTATACCAAAGCAGCACAGCGAAGCCTTAAATTTTTTATTTTAGGTCTTACCGTATGCACTATTGTAATGGTAATATGCCTGATACTTTATTCAAAAAGCAGCAAAAAGCATCTTCCTATATTATATGTCCTTATATGCATTACAGTTGCCGGACAGATAATAATAGATGGATACTCATGTATTTATAAAAGAGAATCCGTAACATCGACAGATTCATATTTTGAAGATCTGTATGGTACTGATTATACCGAGCTTACAAGCTATCTTAAAGAAAATGACAGCGATCTTTACCGCCTTGAAAAGGATTATACGATAGGCTCCCACTGCATGGATTCGCTTGCTCAGGATTATAATGGCATAAGCACATATAATTCTACGATGAATGCAAATATACTTGAATTTGTCTCAGAGCTTGTACCTGAAATAAACTATGCAAATTCTTCTCATATATCCTTTGTGCAGATTGCCGATAAAAAAGAATTCCATGATCTTTTTGGCGTTAAATATCTTATCTCAAAGAGCTCTGACGTGAATTATGAAGGCTATGTGCTTGAAAAGCAGTTTGGAGAGCTTTACCTGTACAGAAATACAAACTGGTCAGGATTTGCTTCATTTTATACCAATACGGTTTCATCTGATGATTATAATGCTTTCAAGAATTCAGGTATTTCATATAGTGCATCCGATCTATTAGCCGATGCACTCATACTTGACAATACTGCTACAACAGTTGATCTGAATTCATATGTTAAGCAGTCAGATACAGATTTTTCAATAAATGATGCCGACCTTCCGTCTAACTTTATGTCTAACGTTGACGGCTCATATGTTTGGATAACAGATTCATGCACTGAAATACCTTTGACAAATACTGTAACAGACGAAAATACAACCATATCCGTTTCAATCCAGCTTGACTCAACAATTCCTATAGATGTCAACATAGGAACTGATCCGGATGGTGCTTCATATATTGCACAGCTTCAGGCAGCAGGCCCTAAAACTGTAAATATCAACCTGCCTATCGGAACAGATAAGCTCTATTTCAGTTATGGTACGGATGGGGTTCCTGTTTCCATATATAGTATTACATTTTCCTCATCGGCTAATTGCGATCATACACAGAATGCTTCTATAAGCATTGCCGATTCCGGAAACGATGGTCTTATAACCGCTAATGTTTCAAATCCTGAGGATGGATATATGTTTATACCTATTCCATATGAGGATGGATGGTCATTTACGGTTGACGGAGAAAAAACCGAGGCACTGCGTGCCGATTATGGTTTTGCTGCACTTAAGCTTTCTGCCGGTGAGCATACTGTAGTCTGCAGCTACGATCAGCCTTTATTCACTAAATCGCTTATCGGAACTTTGGTATTTGTAATCCTTCTTGCAGCCATCATAGTGATCCGAACAAAGAAAAGTAATAAAAAAAGATAATTATTTTTTCCAGCAAAAAAGCTTTAGCATTATGCAATAAACTGCATGATACTAAAGCTTTTTTATTAAAGTCTGTATTTCAGCATCCTGACAAAAATTATATATGCTATCACAGATGTTATGCTCTCTGTGATCCAAAATGCATGCCAAACTCCTGTAACACCTATCAAAATGCTAAGCACGTATGCAATAGGAATTATTAAAAGAGCATATCGCAAAACTGAGATAATAAGCGAAAGGGTTCCCTTTCCAAGGCCCTCAAGAGCTCCTGTAGCTGTAACAGAAACAGCTGATACAACAAAGCCTGCACATAATATCCTTAAGGCATTTACTCCCTTTAAAACAGTATCTGAATTCTGCGTAAACATGTTCATGAGCATATTCGGCAGCAAAATACAGAGTATAGTTCCTATAGCCATTATCACAGCAACTATAACCATTGCCGTATAAAATATTTTTTTGACCCTTCCAAGTTCCTTTGCTCCATAGTTGTACCCTATTATTGGCCGTATTCCCTGCACGACACCATTTGCAGGCAGATATAAAAATGTCTGGAGCTTATAATATATACCGAGCACAAATACATAGCTTTGAGAAAAGCCTGCCAATATTACATTTAATGCCGATATAAGGACGGAAGGAAGAGCTATATTAAGGCTCGCCGGAATACCAACCGCATATAGTCTCAGACAGGTTCTTTTATCGAGCCTGAAATACTCTCTCTTAAACTTTATGTTTATCGGCTTAAATTTATAAAACCACAGATAAAATAACAGCGAAACTGCCTGACCGAGTCCTGTTGCCAGCGCTGCTCCGTCTATTCCCATCTCCGGAAATATTCCTATTCCGAAAATAAGCACCGGATCAAGCACGATATTTGTAATAAATCCCGCCATCATGCATATCATCGTTGCCATCATGCGTCCGACTGCCTGGAAGGTTTTTTCGAATATCAGCTGCCATGCAATTATTACAGAAAACATAAAAGCTATATTCGAATAACGAACACCATAGCTTATTATTTCCGCATCTGATGTGAAAAGCTGCAGAAACGGTCTTATTCCGATTATACAAGCTATCATGAAGATTATTCCGTGAACGGTAGCAAGTACCATACCCTGTCCTGCTGACCTGTGAGCCTGTCTTTCATCACCGGCACCAAGAAAATATGCAATCGATGCATTTACACCTATACCGAATCCGATCATGACTGCATTAATGAGATTTTGAAGCGGATATACAAGCGACAATGCAGTCATGGCATTTTCACTTATTTTAGCAACAAAAAAGCTGTCGACAATGTTGTACATGGAATTAACCCACATAGAAACCACCATTGGCAGCGACATTTTTATTATAAGAGGAAATATCCTCTCATCTTTCATATATGTCTGATTCATAATCCTCTCTTTTCTTTTAACATTTTTTCATATGTAAATTCAATCCCGATCGGCATTGGCTGTCATATAGAAAACTTGTGCACGCACAATTTCTGCATGATAACTGATTACACAAAAAATCACACCCACAAATGGGTGTGACGAAAATAATCAAACTCTATTAGAAAAATTCACACATGTTTTCTGATGTAATTTATAACACATGTTTTATAAGATTTCAATCCTTTTTGCTGTTAGCTTTTGCCTGGAATTTAGACGAATTAATAATAAATCTCTCGTGTACTCCCTTTCCGATGCTTCCCTTTTCATCGAAGGCTTCCACCTTAAATGTAAGCTTTCTTCCATCTACAGCAACAAGCTCGCTTTCACAATGTACTTTCATTCCAAGCGGTGTAGGAGCATCATGTGTTATATTCATTGAAATTCCGACTGTTCCGCTTCCTTCTTCAAGCTCATTTTGTATGCTTGTCCAAGCTGTTTTCTCCATAAGCGCTACCATCGCAGGAGTTGCAAGAACATCTAATGTTCCGCTTCCCATTGTCTTTGCAGAAACCTCTTCTGTAACAACAAACTCACAGTTGCCTTTTATTCCGATTTCCATATTGTCCTCTTTCCTGATGCGCTTAGAGCGTCATCAAAATAAACTTGAAGCCTGCTTTATCAATCCTTTAATCCTATTGATCATAGATCGATCTTTTCAGCTTCTTCTTTCATAATATACTCTACTTCATTCAAAATTGAAATCATTTCATTCAATCTTTCAAAGCCCATACGCTCGACAATCCTGTCAAAATACTTTAACAGCTTTGTCTGCTGCTCTTTAAATCTTGTTCTTCCAAAGCTGCTTATCTCTATATAAGTGCCGCTTTCTCCGCGTTTCCAGTCAACAAGATTTTTATCACTGAGCTTTTGAACAGCCCTTGATATCTGATTCATCGGGATTTCTGTTCTTTCCTGCATCTCAGATAAATAGATTATACCGGTTTTGCTGTTTTCATCATCCTTTAACTGTGGCCATATTTTACGAATAAGCTCATAATCTATAAGTGACATTTCCGAGAAAACATTTTCAAGTCTGTCGAGATTGAGCTCTGCCCTTGCAAAGATAACGTTATCAGATAATTTCTTTAATTCCTCTGTTCCATGTTTGTATTCTGCCATTATTTAACCTCCTATTATAATTGGGGAGTCGGAACACATTTTGATCTTTTGCCCCTGGTATTGCCACATCAATATAATATATATAATAACAGAATAGTTACCTATAGTAAAATTAAATAATCGTAAACAAATCTTTACAAATCCGAGTCATTGTTCATTCAATACAAAACAGTCATATCTTATTGCTTTTCCCAAAATCATATAATCCGGCTTTCTATCAGCCAAATTTCTTCCTTTTAGCGGTCTTTTTATAACTATTTTTCTGGGTTTTGCCATAAAAGCAGCATTTAAAAGCTCTTCTTCATTGCTGCATGGTGCTTCCAGATGATGTATAAGCTGAAACTTCTTTTTTATCAGTGCACTTTTATTTCTTTCCGGAAACATAGGATCGAGCAAAATAACATCTGCTTTTTTGTTTGAATTTTTCATAGCATCGATGCTGTCCTTGTTAAACAGCGTCATTCTTTTTACTATATTTAAAAGATACGGATTTGCATTGGCTCTTTTCATTGTATCCGCTAAAAGCTTTGCAATAATAGGATCCTTTTCATACATGATCACATTGTATCCGAAGGATGCCAAGATCAGCGAATCCTCTCCCATACCTGCCGTAGCATCTATGATCAATGTATCTTCTTTTTCTTTTTTTAATTTAACGGCCTTTAGTATAAGCTCCGTTTTTGTATTTGCTCTTTTAAGCCTTGGGAGCATACTTTCAAAGTCTCCTCCAACCCTAAGCTTTCCGTCGGTTATGTACAGTCCGTTTTCGTCTTCCTTAACAAGAATATCCGTCATTTTCTTTCCTTTTTGCCAAATGAAAATAAACTTTTAAAAAAAGCAATGGCTTTTCCGGTTGTAAATACGATCTGTGTTGAATTATTTATTGCAGAAACCTTGCCAATTGCTTTTCCGGTAACTGTAAGCGCAGCAACAAGTGCTGACATTACAAGAGGCAATATCATTTCCATAGCCTGTCCCATATTAATCTGCACAAGTATCTTTGATACGATAGCCGTCGTAGCTGATCCGGAGATGACTCCGCATATATCTCCTATTACATCATTACAGATAGACGAAACCTTATTTGCATTGTTTATAAGATTTACAGCCTCTGCCGCACCCTTTACTCTTCTTGAAGCCATTCCATGTATGGCTTTTTCATCTGACGCAGTAACAGCAACACCGATGATATCAAACAATATACCTATAAATACTATTATGAGGAGAACGATCAATGCTATGAGCATTTCGGATGACGACATAACAAGATTAGATACCAGTGAAAAACATCCTGATATTGCAAGCGTCATAAAGAAAACGGTTATAATCCATTTTTTATGTGAATTTTTTTTATTCTTCTGATTTTTTGATGTTTGATTTGATTTATTATTTTTTTCCATATTATTAAACGCAGCCTTAACCTGCTGTAGAATTTAGATTAAAGCGGCAGCAGAAAAAGGTAATCTTACGGCTTAGGTACGGGTAGAATTTCTCCAAAGCCTACCAGACGTTACCGTGATGGCGGTTTCCCTTTAAAGGCTTCGCCGGTTCGTCACCGAATCCGGGACCCGACTGCCACTTAGTCCGTACCTCAATCCTCTTTCTGCCCAGTTACGACAGCCTAGGTGTTTTCCACAACAAGCTTCGCACTTCTTATCCTTTTTTGCAAATATGATTTCATTGGGCGATCGCGTCGGGTGTTGTGGCCACAACCCCTTCGTGTAGTTCCCAAATTCCCCATATTCACTCAAGGCAGGCTACACTGCACGCAGCATTTATCAGTTGATTCATTCAAAGAATGTTTTCGCCGGTCCATACCACATTGCAGGTTCTTCCCCGCTTCGTACTTTGTCAATAAGCGCAAAGCACAAATGCGGGTCTCCACGGAAAAAGGGTCGGTTCCCGCATGCCATTGCGGCCGCCCGTAGACCTTAACCTCCAGCATCCACCCCAAACTGGGCGTAAGAAGCAAACACAAGAGACTTCACCGATGTGCCCTTATGAGAATTTTTAGGCTCTCCTTAAAAGTGCGGTGCATTGACTAGGATACTGCGCCGCTGAGATTGTATTTTATCATGCTATATTTTCTTTAGCAATAGTTACAACTAAGCTTTTTCCTCTTTATTATCTGACTTTACAAATTTTTTTCAAAAATTATTAGCACTCACTATTGACGAGTGCTAATAATTGTGCTATAACATAGTCAACAGGTGATGAAGAACCTGAAAAAAGAGTTTAATTACATATATAGATATAAAGGAGGACAATTGTTATGTTAATGCCTAGTATTTTTGGAGAAAACTTATTTGATGGATTTTTTGATGATTTTACAAACCCTGTAAAGAAAAACTTATCCTACAAGGTTCCGGCACAGAATCTTATGAAAACAGATGTTAAGGAATCAGATACCGGATATACTCTTTCTATCGAACTTCCGGGATATAAAAAAGAAGATGTAAAAGCAGAGCTCAAGGATGGATATATGACCATAAGCGCTTCAACATCTGAAAACAATGATGAAAAGGATTCTGATGGCAAATATATCCGCCGCGAGCGTTATGTCGGACGTTCAAGCAGAAGCTTCTATGTTGGTAAAGAAATTACCGAGGAAGATATCTCCGCTAAGTTTGATAACGGTGTTCTGAACATCTTCGTGCCTAAGAAACAGCCTGAACCAAAGGTTGAAGAAAAGAAATATATAACTATTGAAGGATAAACATCTATAAAAGGGGCACCAGGCTGTGCCCCTTTTATTAAGCATGATCCCAAAGGAGGTGAATCACCATGAAAAGGGATTTTTATGAAGTTCTTGGTCTATCCAAGGGTGCAGATGATAAATCGATTAAACGAGCATATCATAAGCTTGCAAAAAAATATCACCCGGATACTAATCAGGGTGATTCAAATGCTGAACAAAAATTCAAAGAGGTTTCAGAAGCGTACGAGGTTCTTAGCAATCCGGAAAAGAAAAAATTATATGATCTGTACGGAATGGCTGCTTTTGATGAATCAACAGCTAATTTCTATAAGAACAATACAAATGGAGCTTCTGACTTTAATAATTGGAGTCATTTTTCATCCGGCAACGGATTTGGTAACAGCTATACCTATACTTCATCCTCTTCAGAGGATATGGATGATATAATAAAAAATATTTTTGAAGGATTTCAAGGTGCATCCGGCTCGTTTAAAGGAAGCAGCCGCGGATTTTCAGCAAATGATTTTATGAAACACACTTCATCTGCTGCACCTGACTCTCATGTTGAACTTACGATATCTCTCTATGATTCAGCCTTCGGTGCTGATAACCGTATAAGAGTAGAAGGACAAGCCTCAGACATTCAGGTTCATATTCCTGCCGGCATAAGTGATAATCAGACACTTAGACTGAAAGGCAAAGGTCAAGGAGGCAGATCAGACCTTCTGCTGAAAATTAATATTTCACCTGATCCTACATACGAAAGAAAGGGTCAGGATATATATACAAGCACACAGATACCATTTGCTACGGCAGCTCTTGGCGGAAAGGTTAAGATGCATACATTGTATGGCAATGTAGAATGTAATATTCCTGCAGGCACTCAATCCGGAAGCAAGATCAGATTGAAAAATAAAGGTATTGTGTCAATGAAAAATAAAAGCTGCTATGGTGATGAATACGTAACGATCCAAATACAGGTTCCAAAGTCATTGTCACCGGAGGAGAAGGATCTCATACAGCAGCTTGCAGATATAGATAGCAGAAAACGCCGTGCAGCTTATTCTGCATAATAGTTCTACTCCTGCGGCGGAATTAAATATATAATCCGCCGCAAATTTTTTTATCTGCTGCAGTCCATATCCTCATTTCCCGAATAAATTTTCACAAGATTAATAAGAAGATCAACTGTTTTCTTCATTCCTTCAACCGTTATATGCTCAAATGGACCATGATATGCATAGCCGCCAGTTCCGAGATTCGGACAAGGAAGCCCCATATAGCTAAGCCTTGCGCCATCGGTCCCGCCTCTTATCGGCTTAACAACCGGTGTTACATTTGCTCTTATGGCTGCCATCTTTGCATTTATAATCAAATGGCTGTGCTTTTCTATTATCTCAGCCATATTTTCATACTGGAGTTTTGTCTCTACTTTTACTGTATCTGCTGAATATTTCTTATTTAACAATGCTTCTATTTCAAACATTTTTTCTAATCTGCTTCTAAGATTTTCCCTGTCAAAATCTCTTATGATATATTCCAGCTCCGCAAAAGAAACATCACCACTCATTCCTGTGAGATGATAAAAACCCTCATATCCGCTTGTATATCTTGGCTTTTCTTCTTTAGGAAGCATCATATTAAATTCAGTGGCTGCATCTGCAGCATTTATCATAATGTTTTTGGCATCACCCGGATGTACATTTACTCCTCTAAATACTACTCTTGCCGATGCAGCATTAAAATTTTCATATTCTATTTCGCCTTCTGCACCGCCGTCAACTGTATATGCAAAATCTGCGCCAAATTTTTCAATATCAAAATTATCAGCACCTCTGCCTATCTCCTCATCCGGAGTAAATGCGATCGCAATCCGTCCATGCGTAACATTTTCATTTATGATAGTCTCAGCCATAGTCATTATTTCGGCAATGCCGGCCTTATCATCTGCGCCAAGTATTGTATTTCCGTCACTTGTTATAAGTGTTCTGTAGGTAAGAGATGATAAATGAGGAAAATCCTTGTTTGAAAGTGTTATCCCACCATCTTTAAGCTCGATATCTGCTCCATCATATTTTTCATGAACAATAGGCTTTATCTCTTTATCCGTAAAATCAAGAACCGTATCCATATGCGCTATAAATCCTATGCTCGGTGCATTTTCGAATCCCTTAGTTGCCGGAATATGTGCATATACATAACAATTTTCATCTCTTTGCGCTTCTATATTTATCTTTCTAAACTCATCCACAAGCATATCTGCCAATTCAAACTGTCTGCTCGTTGACGGTGTTTTATCACTTTTTTCATCGCTTGATGTATTTAAACAAACATATCTTAAAAATCTTTCCTGTATATTTTCAATGTTCATTGTCTGTCCTCTTTTATTAGTCATGCCATCATCCAATGATAATGTTTTTTTCTTCAATTTATGTTCTTTCTATTGATATGCTGCCAATATGTTACTTTAATATTCTGAATCTGCTGAAAATCGGAAGAGGCTTTATGCTTCCACGGCAGGCTCTTATAATCCCCAACAGCCAACATACAAAAGTAAATATAAGTGCTGCAACAGCTACAAGTACAAATATAATACCTATGACATATATAATGGATATACTATAGCTGTAATAATTATAATATGGACCATCATCTATCATAGCCAGCCCAATTAAATATAATACTGTTGAAATGGATAATGTTATATTGATGAGCAGTGCCTGTCCAAGATGATGTCTTGCATAGCTTTCCTTTCTGTCTCCGCCCACCATGCCTATCATAAATCCAAGCCAACCAAGATATCCTATAATGGCTGTAAGCCCGCGATTAATAACAGGTCTTTCAATTACCGTATACTGATCTTTATAATACTGTGCTCCAATATTTGTCTGGCTTGAGCTCATATTATTATAATCTTGACTTTCATAATTCATCTTATCACCTGCATTTAACGGTTTTCCGCAGCTGCTGCAAAATGCATATCCGTCTTCAACCTGCTTACCGCAATTAGAACAAAACATAATATCTCCTCCTAGGAATTTTCTCTTATCAGCAAGAATGCAAAGCTTTTCTGCATCTTGTGTATACTTAACTCTGATATTAGTTCCAACAAAAGTCAAGGATTTATTTTTTACAGGCTGTGTACGGACA
>CAVLAA010000068.1:1554-11028 GCA_963660835.1 bacterium | reverse complement strand
TTCAGGATCTCGATAGGATCCTCTCCTGAAAATGTCAAATGTCCTGTATCAAATATAAGATTCACATATTTTGGACTTGTAAGTGCCATCAGATGATCGATCTCATTTGTTCTCTGAACAGTTGTTGTCATATGATGATGGTAAACGATATGCATACCAAAATCCTCAGCGATGCTTCCCAAATGATCAAGTCCCTTTGCTAGCACTTCAAATTCATCATCGTTTAACTCTCTCTTATACTTAAGAGGTGTGTTCCACTGATGCTGGATAGAATAACTCTGATCGGACGTATTGATAAGATTTGCTCCGATCGACTTAAGAAAATGAATATGATCTATAAATGCTCTTTCATTTTCCCACATAGGCTTTTCATTGATGTAAGTGCTTATCCATGCAGTGATAGCGCTTAAGCCTCTTTTGTCTAATTCATTTTTAAGGATCTCAGGATGCTTACTTGGGAACTGACATCCGATCTCTGTTCCGACATAACCTGTAAGTGCGATCTCACTGATTGTCTGTAAAAATGAATTCTCAGCTCCCATCTCCGGCATGTCATCCTCTGTCCATGCTATAGGAGCGATACCAACCTTAACCTTATTTGGATCTAACATATCCTTACTCTCCTTTTTTATGCTTTTATTATTGTATTCTTAAACAAAAACATTGTCAATTATTTTATTTTTTTAAGCACTGTTCACAAATCGATACTGAAATGCTTATTCCTGTACCCCTTCTCGTTCGACCAATTCCTTCATCATATCGTCGTAACTGTTATCCAGCTTATAAAGAGCTGCAAGCACAAACATAATTGCCCATATTGCGATAGGAATATACAAATACCAAATACTTATGGTTCTAAGAGCTTCAGCAGTCTGAACCTCCTTAAGTCCGTCAAATGCTGCAGCTGAAAGGAAAAATCCCATAATAGCTGATGTGAATCCTGATCCTGCCTTTTGTCCCATACTCATAGACGAGAACATAAGTCCTTCAATCCTGTGTCCGGTTTTCCAGTGACCATATTCAATTGCATCACTCGGAAGTGAATACTGCAATCCATAGAAAGGTGCAATTCCAATACCTCTCATGATGCATGTTCCAACGCCAAGAGATACGCTAAGCGGATTCAAAAGGAATATAAGCTGGCCTGCAATACCTATAATACATCCTGCACATATCAGCTTTCTTTTGCCAAATTTTGGAAGAAGCTTTGGCAATGCAGCTATTCCAAGTATTGTTGCTATTTTCTCAGCAGCTGATAATGGTGTTACAAGGTTTACGTCTCCAAGGATATACTGGCAATAATATGTCAGCTGTGTTCCCATTATGATCTGATAAACCGTATAGAAGAGCATAAGTCCAAGAGCTATGATGAAATATCTATTTGTCAATGTGGCTTTCAATGCTGTTAAAAATGGTATATCCTTGCCTTTGCTCTTCTGTGCGGTCTGAACACGCTCAGTACATGATACATATGTATTTATGAGTACGAATACAGAGATGATCGCATAGACAGATGTTACCAATATCCACGCCATCTGAGTATTGTTGATCAATTCAGCTACTGAATTTATAAGAGGAAGTGTAAATGCTGTTATTATCATGCTGGCGCTGATAGAAAGGATCATTCGGATATTGCAAATAACATCTCTTTGTGTCCTGTCACGGCTCATAAGTGATCCAAGAGCATGAAACGGCTGGCTTATAGCTGTATAAACAACCGTATTCATTACGTTATATGTAACAAATGCATATGCTATCTTTCCTGTCTCGCCAAGATTTGGCATTGTAAATAATGCTATTGCAGCAAGCGCATATGGTACTGCAAGCCTTAATATCCATATCCTTGCCTTTCCGTATTTGGAATGAGTTCTGTCTATGATAGTGCCCATCAAAACATCCGATACACCATCAAAGATACGTGAAATCAGCATTATCATTCCAACTGCACCGGCAGAAATTCCGACCACATTAGTATAGAAATAAATAAGCAGCGTAGATGTCATTGTATACATCAGCGTAAGTGCCGGATCTCCGAAGCAGTATGACAGTTTTTCTGACGTCGGAACCTTGATAAATTCGTCCATGTCCCTGCTTTTCTGCTTATAATTTAATAGTTCTGCTACTGATTTCACTCCTTATCCTCCTTTTTCAATACACATTCCTCACAGATGTTGGTGTCAAAAACTCTTTCGCCCCCAATGACAACAGATTGCTGCATCCGATGAGTTCCCACAATTCTACTTACATTACACATTACACATTACAACTAAATCATAGGCTGATATGCCGCACAATATCGAGATTATTTATAACTATTCAGAGTCATGCAAAACTGCGTTCTGCGAATGGCTCCCGAATAATAATCTGTGCGGCACATCATGCCTTTTTTGCGCTAATAAAGCCGCTTTTAAAAATATTTCTCTACAAAGGCTTTTGTCACCTCTGCAGCTTTCTTTACATTTTCATCATGAGACATTGCATAATACTCAGGACGGAACTCTTCGATCGTGCATACACCGTCGAATCCGATCTTTTTGAGTGCTGCTGCAATTCCTGCATGATCTACAACGCCCTCGCCAGGCCAAAGTCTCTTATCATCTCCGCATGATCCAAGCGGAAGATCCTCACAATCATTTAAGTGATAAGCAAAAATCTTGCTGCCATCTGCAGCTTCAAGGTCTGAAAGCTTAGAACACATCTCATGGAAATGGAATGTATCAACCGTAACACCTACATTTTCTCTGTCTACTGCCTTTACAACATCATAAGCAGTTCCGAACTGATTAATAGAGCAATTTGGTGCACCACAGAACTCAAGTGAGATCTTGATCTCCTTTCCAACCTTATCTGAGAGATAGCGAAGTCTTTCAACAGCCTCATCCTTGATCTCTGTAACAGTTTTATCCTTTACATCAAAGCTTGGAACAGTAATAAGCATCTTCATTCCGATCGCCTTGCATACCTCTATGATAAAATCTGTCTCTTCATCTATCTCTTTAACACCTGCTTCATCTCTTTGATTAAAGAAAATAAGCGTATTGTATGCCCATGGCTTAAGATTATGATTTTTGAACCAGTCACCAAGCTCCTCTAAGGTATGCTCCTTCAAATAATCCTTAACACAGTCAAAACGTATTTCTATATAATCAAATCCATACTTTTCGCATGCTTCCAAATCTGCTATAAGTGACTGTCCCTTACACTCAAGAGCTGTAGCTTCATTAAAACCTATTTTCATTTATCTAATACTCCTTATACCTTGTTAGCAGTCGGAGTCAAAATACTCTTTGACTCCAACATCATTTACCTAATTTCTATCAAAAATACATACCATAAACTTCAGCAGGCTTCATCTTTTTATACCTGCGTTAATATTTAAAGTTACATTTTACCTATTATTATCAATATACCTATTATTTATTAATTTACGTGCTCGTGCACGCACACTGCAAAATTATTTATAAAATTCCGGTTTTTCTACTGTTACAACCTTTTCAATGTTTCCTGTTTCCTGTGCTTTTACAAGTGCATCTGCTGTTACTGCTGCAAGATATCCGTCCCATGTATTAGGTCCTTCTATAACACCTTTCTCTGCACAATCAACCCAATTCTGGATTTCAGCATCATATGCATCCTTAAACAGCACAAAGCAGTCAGTTGTGATCTCTGTTGAAAGCTTTGCATCTTTTCTGATAGAAGGAGCCATCGGTGTTCCCATCTTAAGTGCTCCGTCCTCACATACAACTTCACAATTGATATCGTATCCGAACTTGCAATTTACAAAGCACTCAACATCTATGCAGATACCGCTCTTTGTTCTCATAAGCATGATCTGCGGATCTTTAAGTTCTGAATGAGAATATTTTGTAACCTTCGGCATGATAACCTGAACGCTCTCATAATCATCATTTACAAGCCAATGGCAAAGATCGATCTCATGTATAACAGTATCATGTACAGCCATCGGAGTATTGTAATTAGTTCCAACCTCCGGATTTCTATGAGTGCAGTGCATCATAAGTGGCTCTCCGTACTCACCTGTTGCTATTGCATCTTTAATCTGGTTGTATCCCTTATGATATCTTCTCATGAATCCAAGCTGGATAAGATGCTTGCCTGATGCCTCTTCAGCCTCCATAACCTTCTTGCAGTCATCTGCAGTTGTACAAAGCGGTTTTTCACAAAATACTCTTTTTCCTGCCTTGATCGCTTCTAAAAGATCATTTACATGAGCAAATCCAGGAGAAACAATAAGTACAGCATCAACATCCGGATCGTTTATAAGATCTTTTCCGTTGTTATATATCTTTGCTCCGCCTGCAAGCTCTGCAGCCTTCTTTGCTCCTTCTTCGAATACATCAGATACTGCAACGACCTGTGCACCCTGTGTTCTCTGTGTAATTCTCTTTATATGGTCTTTTCCCATGCCGCCGCATCCGATTACGCCTACATTTAACATTATTTTTTCCACCTTTCTTTGCTTTTGCAGCTTTTGTTCTTTTGTTTTGATGAACGTATCATAACATTGCGTGCGCGTGTACGCAATATCCAAACTATCCGAAAATTCAATTCATTTTTTATGCTATTTTTCATGCTTAAAATGCTAAATCACCATACAAAAAAGCTTTTTTATCAATTTTTCATTAAAATTCTTGCTATTTTATCCTTTATACAATATAATACTTGCTTTAAATTCATTAATTGGTATAATAATTAGTATGTGCGCGTAAACGCAAGTGAGGTCAAATCTCAAAATCACATAGAATTTAACCGAATCAAGGAAGTCACCTGCTGCAATTGCGAAAAGCAATAAGCAGCGGATGGAGACCTTCTTGTATCAAAAGGAGCACAAGCTCCTCGTGATAAATTGCTAAGCACTTATTTGGTTATGAGCAGGCAGTGAATGTGGATTACAAATATCCGTTTAAATAGAATAAAGAGGTATTTATTATGGGAGTTACACTGCAGCAAATTGCTGAGGCGGCTGGTGTTTCCAGAGGCACTGTAGACAGAGCCTTAAATGACCGTGGAAGGATCCGTCCTGATGTAGCCGAAAATATAAAAAAGATCGCCAAAGAAATGGGCTATATGCCAAACAAAGCCGGAAGAGCACTTGCGATCGCTAAACAGTCCATCTGCATAGGCGTCATCCTTCAGTCATCTGAAACGCCCTTTATGAAAAGTGTCATACAGGGAATTGAAGCTGCAAAAGATGAATCCGAGCAGTTTTCAATCGAGGTTATCATTAAAAAAATCAACGGAGTAAATGCCGAAAAGGTAATAGACGCAATGAAGAAGCTGCGTGCTTCAGGCTGCAATGCTATTGCGCTCACTCCTGTTGATGATATAAATCTAAAGAATCTCGTAAATGAATTTGTTAACGACGGAATCCCTGTTGTAACATTTAACTCCGATCTGGAGGACTCCAACAGGCTTTGCTTTGTCGGCCAAAATGCACTGCAAAGCGGAAAGGTTGCTGCAGGACTTATGGCTGAGATCCTGCCTCCGAATTCAAAAGTACAGGTAATATCAGGATACCCTTCAAATCAATCGCACAAAGACAGAAGCACAGGCTTTATATCCGAGCTTTCCTCAAGCCGAAAGGATATAGAGATACTTGATATACAGTATTCCTATGAT
Source organism: bacterium (assembly GCA_963660835.1). Lineage (GTDB taxonomy): Bacteria > Bacillota > Clostridia > Lachnospirales > Lachnospiraceae > Alectryocaccobium. Next base: position 5,388 of record CAVLAA010000068.1, on the reverse strand, counting down.
GACAACAGGATTGCCGGAAAAATCCTTGAAGAAATGCTGAAGCTCCATCCTGAGCTTCGCGGAGTTTATCTTGCTTCGTACGGAGTATCCGGTGTAAGCAATGTGCTAAAATCCAAAAATCTTGTAGGTAAAATAAAGGTTATATCAAACGATTTAACCGCCAAAAATATCCAGGAACTAAAACGAGGGATAATTCAGTTTCTTATAGGACAAAATGCTTATGTTCAGGGATATTCGCCTGTAAAGATCCTATTTAACAAGCTATTTGATGGAACTGATCCGAAAGAAGACCATCAATATACTGATATAGTAATAAAAACCAAGTACAACATATGATGATACCAGTGTAAATATTTTCACATCAAAAAGGTGCCGCCGCATATAAATGCAGCCGCACCTTTTCTTCTTTAAATTAAGGAATTAGATAAATGGATTCTCAGTTGGATATGGAAGTGACTTTGGTCTGTTGTACTGAATATCCTGAATTCCGAGGAATTTGAATATTTCGAACAAAGTCTTTCCTACATGAGCAAATGCTACTGCTCCATGATGAGGATATCTCTTCTGGATAAGCACATGTCTGTAGAATCTTCCCATTTCAGGTATTGCAAATATAGCTATTCCACCAAATGATCTTGTCGGAACATCTAATATCTCTCCTTCTGCTATATAGCAGCGAAGGATTCCGTCTGAATCACACTGTAAACGATAGAATGTAACATCACTTGCAGCAATATCACCTTCAAGAGTTCCTCTTGTGATATCAGGATCACTTCCTTCCGGCTCAAGAAGTCTGTGCTGTATAAGCTGATATCTTACAGCTCTGTTATCACACATCTTACATTCCGGAGTATTTCCGCAATGGAAGCCCATAAATGTATCTGTGATATCATAATCATATTTGCCCTTAATATCCTCATCATAAATATACTGAGGTACTGAATTGTTGATATCAAGAAGGGTTACAGTATCTCCTGATGCGCACATTCCGATATATTCGCTGAGTGCGCCATAGATATCTACTTCACATGCAACAGGGATTCCTCTTGAAACAAGTCTTGAATTTACATAGCATGGCTCAAATCCAAATACGCCAGGGAAAGCAGGCCAGCATTTGTTTGCAAATGCAACATACTTCTTTGAGCCCTTATGAGCCTCTGCCCAGTCAAGAAGAGTAAGCTCATACTGTGCCATACGGGCATTGAGATCCTCATAATAGCAGCCCTCGCCCATTTCATTTGCCATATCTTTGCAGACATCCGGTATTCTCGGATCGTTTTCATGCTCCTTGTATGATACAAAAAGATCGAGCTCTGAATTTTCTTCTACTTCAACTCCAAGCTCATAAAGTCCCTTTATAGGTGCATTACAAGCGAAGAAATCCTGTGGTCTTGGTCCGAAGGTTATTATCTTGAGGTTGCTTATTCCGATAAGTGCCTTTGCCATAGGAACAAAATCAGCGATCATTTTAGCAATATCTTCTGCTGTTCCTACCGGATATTCAGGAATAAATGCTTTGATGTGACGCATTCCTAAGTTGTATGAGCAGTTCAGAACACCGCAATATGCATCGCCACGGCCGTTGATCATATCGCCGTCACCCTCTGCTGCTGCAACATACATGCATGGTCCGTCAAAATGCTTAGCTATAAGTGTCTCCGGAGTTTCTGGTCCGAAGTTTCCGAGAAAGATAACAAGTGCATTACATTCTGCCTTATTTACATCCTCAACAGCCTTAAGCATGTCTAACTCATTTTCTACAGCTATCGGACATTCATATAAATCGCCCTTATAAGCCTCTACTATATTGTGTCTTCTTTTGCTTGAAAGTGAAATCGGAAAACAGTCTCTTGATACTGCAATGATTCCAAGCTTTACTTCCGGAATATTTTTAGTCATTATTTTTTTCTCCCTCTTTTTTATTTAAATTAATTTCTTAAACAGTTCCTTTGTTGCAGGATAAATTTCCTTGAATTGCTCATATCTGTCAGCATACAGCTTAGCAAGTTTAGGATCCGGCTCGATCACATCTGCCACTTCAACGATCTTATCACATGCTGACTTAACATCCTTATATTCGCCTGCCGCAACCATTGCAAGCATTGCAGCTCCCATACCCGGTCCCTGCTCTGACTTAAGGATCTCAAGCTTGATATTTAATATGCTTGCAATAAGCTTTCTCCATAAAGGACTCTTTGCACCGCCGCCGCAAAGTTTACTTTTTTCTATATTGATTCCCAAGCTTTCGGCAATTACAAACATGTCTTTAACAGCAAATGCAACTCCTTCAAGTACCGCAAGCGTGAAATCCGAACGCTTTGTATCCATCGTTGCTCCGATAAAGGTTCCTCTTGCATTTGTATCATTTATCGGACTTCTCTCACCCATAAGATAAGGGAGGAAGAACAGATGATTGTGTCCGAGATCTTCTTCTTTTATAAGAGACTGCTCTCTTACAAAATCATCTGTTTCAAAAACATTTTTCATTAACCAGTTGTTACAGCTTGCAGCCGAAAGCATGCATCCCATAAGATGATATTTTCCGTCAGAATGTGCAAATGAATGCAGTGCATTATTTTTATCAACGCCAAATTTTTCTGAGGAAATAAATATTGTACCGGATGTACCAAGAGATATATTACAGTTTCCGTCTCCTACGGTTCCAGTTCCTACTGCTGCTGCCGCATTATCTCCAGCACCTGCTGCGACTATTGTATCTTCCGGAATGCCGAATTTATCTGCTATTTCCTTTGAAACGCATCCTATTTTTTCATAGGATTCATAAATATGAGCCATCTGCTCTTCCTTGATATGGCAGATTTCAAGCATTTCCTTTGACCAGCATTTATTTTCCACGTCCATAAGAAGCATTCCTGATGCATCTGATACATCAGTAGCAAATACGCCGGTAAGCTTATAATTGATAAAATCTTTAGGAAGCATGATCTTTGAGATCTTTGCAAAAAGCTCCGGCTCGTTTTTCTCCATCCAGAGGATCTTAGGTGCTGTAAATCCTGCAAATGCAATGTTTGCAGTATATTTGCTAAGCTTGTCCTTGCCTATCTCATTGTTGAGATAATCAACCTCTTTATTTGTACGTCCGTCATTCCAAAGGATAGCCGGTCTTATAACATTGTCATCCTTATCAAGTACAACAAGTCCATGCATCTGTCCGCCTACGGCAATGCCTTTTACTTTTGACTTATCAATGCCTTCAAGAAGCTTTGGCATTTCCTCGCATATACGATCCCACCAATCCTCAGGCTTCTGCTGACTCCAACCCGGTTTTGGAAATTCTAACGGATAATCTCCTGAAACGATTTTCTCAATGCTTCCTTCTTCTGTCATAAGAAGCATTTTTACCGATGATGTTCCAAGGTCAATTCCTATATAATACATATTGCCTCCTTGTTTTGTTCTCATCTAAATTATTTTAGTCCGTGCTTAATTTCTTTAATATGATTATAATTTAAATAAAATATTTATCAAGCTTATTTATGCATATTTTAACATTTCTATATTTTACTCAAAAATATAATAGTTAATTTGTTGGTATTTATTAAATCTAATTTGCTTTTTTCGTTGACTAACGTACAGAAAGAAGCTAAACTTATTTAGTAAATCAATTAAGCATCAACATCACAAGGAAATACAACATGAAAGCAAAAGACATAGCAAAAAAACTAGGAATATCTCCTGCTGCCGTCTCGCTGGCTCTTAACGGGAAACCCGGAGTAAGCGATCAGACAAGAAAAATGGTAATAAAGGAAGCATATGGAAACGGTTCACCTAAAATGCAGTACCTGGCTGAATCTCAATCAAATATCCATATAC
>CAVLAA010000068.1:0-1544 GCA_963660835.1 bacterium | reverse complement strand
TCCATATACGCTTTGTTATATTCGTTGATGATCACGCAACAGTTGCCAATGAAACAAGCTTTCACGCAAGCATTCTTCAGGGTATTGAAATGCGTGCAAAAAAATACAGCTATAATGTTTTGGTAAGCTATTTTCATACATCATCTGACTGGTCTTCACAGATATCACTTCTTTCAAAGGATGTCTCCGGTATAATTTTGCTTGCAACCGACGTAAAAGAAGAACATATAGAATATGCAAAAAAACATGGCATATTAAATTTGGATATTCCGATGGTTATCGTCGATAATGCAGCTGATCTGAATGTTGACTGTATTTACGGCAACAGCTGCAAAGGCGCAAGCATGGCAGTATCTCATCTTTTAGAAACCGGCCATACAGACGTCGGATATATCCGTTCTAATTTGAGGATAAGCAATTTCAACGAACGTGAACAGGGCTTCTATGCTGCAAAAAAAGACTTTGGCTTGCCTAAATCCCAGATTTCGAATATAATAGATGTTCCGATTGCATCAAATGATGCATATAATGAACTTTCAAATTGGCTTGATAAAGGTAATAAGCCTGCTTCAGCCTACTTTATAGAAAATGATATAATTGCTGCAGCCTGTATCAAGGCCTTCAAGCAGCACGGATATTCTATTCCTGAAGATATATCAATTGTAGGCTTTGACGATATCCCTCTATCATCACTGATCGATCCTCCTCTTACAACAGTAAGCGTAATGATCGAGGCTATGGGGATCCAGGCTTTAAATATCCTTCATCAGCGCATAAAAGAAAACAATTTTGCACTATGCGACGAACGAAATGGTGCTTTACACATAATTGTTCAGCCGCACCTTGTAATAAGGGAAAGTGTAAAGGCTATATAAAGGAGCATTTAAATGTCTAAAATAGGTTTAGTCGTTGAAGGCGGTGGAATGAAGTGCGCTTATAGTGCAGGCGTTTTAGATGGATTTATCGAGGATAATATCACTGTTGATTATTGCATAGGAGTATCTGCCGGAAGTGCAAACCTGTGTTCATATACAGCATGGCAGCATGGCCGAAGCAGGCGCTTTTATACAGACCATATCCATGAGCCGTTATATTTTGGATTCAAAAGCTTTCTTAAAACAGGAAATTTGTTCAATCTTCAATATATTTACGGGACATTAAGCAATGAAGACGGAAACGACCCCATAGATTACGACACTATGATGAATAATCCAACCGAATTTGAAGTAGTTGCTACAAATGCCCTAACAGGTGAACCTGCCTATTTTAATAAGCGCAATTTCAAAAGAAGCAATTATTTGGAAATAATGGCTTCAAGCGCGATACCTGCCGCATGCAAACCGGTATTGATTGCCGGTGTCCCTTATTATGACGGTGGAATAAGTGCTGCTGTGCCTGTTAAAAGAGCATTTGATAAAGGCTGTGATAAAGTCATCTGCCTTTTAACTAAATCAAGACACTTTGTTAAAACACCAGAAAAAAATAAGTTTCTTTACTCTATGGCCTGCAGAAAATATCCAAATGCAATAAAGACCATTGAAAAC
>CAVLAA010000067.1:0-11099 GCA_963660835.1 bacterium | reverse complement strand
CCATAAATACAGGGTTTGACGGGGTTTTATAGTCTTTTTTTCTGCAAAAGTCAGGTTAAAAATAAAAATGTGTTCAAGGCGGTATATTAACTATATTTTTATAGGGAATTCTCACTATTTTTCATAATTATCTCCCTATTTTTAGAGCTATCTATACAAAATATTCTCAATTAGATAAGATTTTTCTATCCATGATATCCAGTCTTACAATTTACCGGATAAAGAACCTGAAAAGAGGTGAAGCTATCTGCTTCACCTCTAAAAATCATATTCTTTTTAATTAGCCTACAATACGTCTTACAGTAAGTATCTGTCTGTAGGATGCATCCGGACTGATCTTGATTCCGGTAGCTTCATCACTTGCATGAACTATCGCACCGTTGCCAATATATAGAGCAACGTGTCCGTTGTAGCAGATTATATCTCCAGGCTGTGCCTCTGCATATGATACTGCACGTCCATTGCTTCTCTGAGCTGCAGATGATCTTGACAAGCTATATCCGAAATGTGCATATACAAGCATTATAAATCCGGAACAGTCTGTTCCGTTTGTAAGGCTGTTTCCACCATAAACATATGGGTTGCCTACAAACTGCAATGCATAGTTTACAATTTCCTGGCCAAGAGCGCTTCCTGTGCTTGTGCCTGAATTTCCACTGTCTGAGCTTGAATCTGAGCCTGAATTTCCGCTGTCTGTACTTGTATTGCTTCCGGAATTTCCACTGTTTCCGCTGTCAGTAGTTGTTCCGCTGCTTGCAGTATTACCGCTGTTTCCGGTATTTGAACTTGTATCAGCTGCTGTATTATTGCTTGCACTCTGCTGTGCCTGCTGCGCTGCAGATGCTGCGGCTGCTGCCTCTGCTTGTGCCTGTGCATCAGCTGCTGCCTGCGCTGCTGCTGCCTGTTCAGCTTCTGCCTGTGCCTGTGCTGCTGCCGCTGCGGCTGCTGCTTCTGCTGCTCTTTGTTCTTCAAGTGCCTGAATCTGCTGATTCTGTTCGTCAATAAGCTGACGATATGTATCTGCTTTTGACTGAGCTGATGCAAGAAGCTCATCATAATTATCTGATGATGCACGAAGATCTATAAGGATATCCTGAAGCTGCTGCTCCTGCTGTTCCTGCTCATTCTTCATAGAAACAAGCTCTGCCTGCTCCTGCTGCTCCTGAGTCTGAAGATCTGAAACCTGCTTTGCAACTGCTGCATATTCCTCAAGACACTGTCTGTCATAGTCATACATCTTCTGAGTATATTCAGCCTGATTCAAAAGTTCAGTAATATCATTTTCCTCAAGAAGGAATGTAGCCCATCCGGCATTTCCGCCTGCTTCATAGATATACTGTATCCTCTTCTTCATTGCCTCGTACTGAACAGCCTTTTCCTGCTCAGCAACCTGAAGATCAGCTGTTGTCTGCTCAATTTCTGCATTCTTGTCATCAATCTGAGAATTTAAGCTGTCGATAGATGCAAGAGTTATTATCAGCTGTGCATCAACTGAATCGATCTGTCCTAAAACTTCGTTTTTCTGATCCTCGAGGCTATCAATAGAACTATTTATAGCACTCAGACTGCTTTGTGTATCTGCCTTCTGATTCTTAAGATTTTCAAGATCATCGGCAGAAACCATTGATATATTTGCGAGTACCATTGCCGCAGCTACGGCTGCAGCTGTAATTCGCCTTTTTTTCATTAAGTCATCTCCCATTTAATTTTGTTTGAAATATTTGCGTAATAAATTCTTAACATATATTATCACAACAACGTTTTAAAAACAATCTTAAAATTATAAAGATTTTGTTAACTGATTTGTTACGCGTTTGTGCACATTATATGTGCCGGTCTGTCGGCCGGCACATTGCTTTGTTTATTCGTTTGTCTGACTGTTTTTAAGCGCTATCCACTTAAGATATGCATTTATAAAAGGATCTATTTCTCCGTCAAGCACATCATTTACCTGACTTCTCTCCTCATTTGTCCTGTGATCCTTTACCATGGTATATGGCTGCATGACATATGATCTTATCTGGTTTCCCCAAGCTATGTCTGTAACCTCGCCTCTTATTCCTGAAAGCTTGGCAGCCTTTTCTTCCTGTGCAAGCATAAACAGCTTAGCCTTGAGCATCTGCATAGCTTTGTCTTTATTCATATGCTGTGATCTTTCATTCTGGCATGTTACTACGATTCCTGTTGGGAAATGAGTAATACGTATAGCAGATGATGTCTTGTTGATATGCTGTCCACCGGCACCGCTCGAACGGTAGGTATCGATTCTGATATCTTCGTCCTTTACTTCTATATCTATATCATCCTCTATATCCGGCATTACATCACATGACACAAACGATGTCTGACGCTTTCCGTTAGCATTGAACGGAGATATACGCACGAGTCTGTGAACTCCCTTTTCTGATTTCAGATATCCATAGGCATTTTCACCATTTACCTGAAATGTTACAGATTTGACTCCGGCCTCGTCTCCTTCAAGAAAATCCAGTTCCTCAATAGAAAAGCCCTTGCTCTCTGCCCAGCGTGTGTACATTCTGTACAGCATTCCGCACCAATCCATTGCTTCTGTTCCGCCGGCACCTGCATTCAGCTTGATGATGGCATTACATTTGTCATATTCACCTGAAAGAAGTGTTTTTATACGGATAGCATCAAATTCTGCCTTAAAGGCTTCAAGCATCTCTGATATTTCCGGGATTACGGATGCATCATTTTCTTCATAGCCCATCTCGATAAGTGTCTCCATATCTTCCTTATCTGATATGAGCTTATTGTAAGTATCTCTGTCATCCTTAAGACTTCCGAGCTCCTTCATCTGCATCTGAGCCTTTTCCGCATCATCCCAAAATCCGGGCTCTTCCATCTTTCTTTGTAATTCTTCTATTTTTTGTTCCTTGAGAGTCAGATCAAGAGAATCTCTTACCTCTTTTAACGGCTCTTCATATGTATTTAATTCGGTTTTAAACTGATCTAGTTCAACCACGTTATTCACCTTTTTCTATTTGCTTCTGTTTATTTCAAATTTGCTGTTATTTGTTACTTTCCTTTACGCATGCAGCACTGTTTATATTTCTTGCCGCTTCCACATGGGCACGGATCATTTGGATATATCTTCTTTTCAGAACTTTTAACCGGCTTTTTCATTGCCGAATCATCCTTATTTGTTCCTGTTACCTGCGCTACCTCTTCACGTTCAACTTTTTCCTGGATCCTTATATGATACAGAAGTCTGATCGTATCATGCTGAATACTCTCTGTCATTTCGTTGAACATATCATATGCTGCCATCTTGTATTCGACTCTCGGATCTCTCTGTCCGTATGCCTGAAGGCCTATTCCCTCACGCAGCTGTTCCATATCATCGATATGATCCATCCATTTCTGATCGATAACCTTAAGAAGAACAACCCTCTCGAGCTCTCTTATCTGCTCTTCCTGTGGAAATTCACTTTCCTTTGCTTCATAGAGCTTGACTGCTTCCTCTTTAAGCTTCTGTTTTACTTCATCCTTTCTGATGCTCTTGACATCCTCGAATGTAATCTGTTTAAGCGGTATAATAGGAAGCAATACTCTGTTCAGTTCTGCAAGGTCCCACTCTTCAGGAGCGACCTCGTCTGCGATAAACATATCCACAAATCCATCGATCGTATCATATGCCATTTTCAGAACAGAATCGCGCATATTGTCACCGTCAAGAACACGTCTTCTCTCGGCATACATGATCTCTCTCTGCTCATTATTGACGATATCATAGTCAAGAAGATTTTTACGAATACCATAGTTATTCATCTCTATCTTCTTTTGTGCCTTTTCAATAGCAGATGTAAGCATCTTGTGCTCTATCTGTTCATCCTGTGCAACACCGAGTGTTTTAAAGATGCCCATAAGCTTTTCAGAACCAAAAAGCCTCATAAGATCATCCTCAAGCGAGATATAGAATCTGGATTCACCAGGATCTCCTTGTCGTCCTGAACGTCCTCTAAGCTGATTGTCTATACGTCTTGATTCATGGCGTTCTGTACCTATTATCTTGAGTCCTCCAAGCTCTCTTGCTTCGGCATCAAGCTTAATATCTGTACCACGGCCTGCCATATTTGTTGCAATTGTAACGGTTCCTGCCTCTCCTGCATGAGAAACTATCTCAGCCTCGAGTTCATGAAATTTTGCATTTAAGACCTGATGCGGTATCCCTTCTTTTTTCAGCATTTTGCTGAGCATTTCAGATACCTCAATAGTAATCGTACCTACCAGAACAGGCTGCCTTCTTTCATAGGCTTCCTTTACATCTCTTACAACGGCTCTGAATTTTTCTTCCTTTGTCATATATACGGCATCATTCAGATCTTTACGCTGTACAGGCACGTTTGTCGGAATCTCGATAACGTCCATTCCGTATATGTCACGGAATTCCTGCTCCTCTGTAAGAGCTGTACCGGTCATACCTGAAATTTTCTCATATTTATTAAAGAAGTTCTGGAATGTAATAGTTGCAAGGGTTTTGCTTTCACGCTTGACCTTTACATGCTCCTTTGCCTCTATAGCCTGATGAAGTCCGTCTGAATATCTTCTTCCCGGCATTATACGTCCGGTAAATTCATCAACAATAAGTACCTCATCATCCTTAACAACATAATCCTGATCTCTGAACATCAGATTATGCGCTCTTAATGCAAGGATTATATTGTGCTGTATTTCAAGATTTTCCGGATCTGAAAGGTTTTCTATATGGAAGAATTTTTCTACCTTCTTTACACCTTCTTCTGTAAGTGTAACGATCTTGTCCTTTTCATTTACAATGAAATCACCTGTTTCAACTATCTCTTCTCCCATGATAGCTGTCATCTTGGTAACTTCTCCGGAAGCCTCACCTTTTTCAAGCTGCCTTGCAAGTATATCACAGGTTTCATAAAGCTTAGTTGACTTTCCGCTCTGACCTGAAATGATGAGCGGTGTTCTTGCTTCATCTATGAGAACTGAATCCACCTCGTCGATAATAGCATATACAAGATCTCTTTGAACAAGCTGATTCTTATAGATTACCATGTTATCTCTAAGGTAATCAAAACCGTCCTCATTATTTGTGACATATGTTATATCACATGCATACTGCTCACGGCGTTCATCATTCTTCATCGAGTTAAGTACTACACCAACTTTAAGTCCAAGGAACTCATGAAGCTTGCCCATCCACTCGGCATCACGGCTTGCAAGATAATCATTTACTGTAACAATGTGGACACCTCGTCCTGTAAGTGCATTAAGATATGCCGGCAGTGTAGAAACAAGAGTTTTTCCTTCACCGGTTTTCATTTCTGCAATTCTTCCCTGATGAAGTATAATTCCACCTATAAGCTGAACACGATAGTGCTCCATGTTCAAAACACGCTTTCCGGCCTCTCTGACAACAGCAAATGCCTCAGGAAGGAGATCATCTAAGCTTTCTCCGTCCTGATAGCGCTTTTTGAACTCCTCAGTTTTTCCCTTAAGCTCTTCGTCAGATAATGCCTGCATAAATGGTCTTAAAGACTCTATCTTATCTACTATGGGTATAATACGTTTCAATTCACGTTCGCTATGTGTTCCAAAAATCTTTTCAGAAAGTTTCATTCTGTCCTCCAAAGATATTCTGCTTTCTTAGAAATATGATTATATTCAATCCTCTGTGATCAACTATTGAAAGGAGCTCCGCACTGCGGGCAGAACTTAGGAATATTTTCCTGATTCTCCGGCTTATATCCGCACTTGCTGCATATGCGGACAGCCGGTGTTTTAGGCTTTCCGCATTCCGTACAGAATTTGCCTGTATTTACATTTCCGCATGAGCATGTCCATGATAGATCCGCTGGCTTTGGTTTTCCGCATTCTGTACAGAATTTGCCTGTATTTTCAGCACCGCAGGCGCATTTCCATGCATTTACACCTGCATGCTTCACAGATTCACCCTGATCTTGCTGAACCTGTCCCATAGAATACAGATTCTGGATGTTAGCACCGCCTGCCTGGCTTGCCATACCCATTCCCATAAATCCCATCATAGCTCCGTTTTCATTGCCTGCAGCCGCCTTAAGTGCCTCGGCCTGTGCACTTGTCAATGTTGCTGCTGCCATAGTCGGATCTCTAAGTACTGCTGCCTTCTGAGCTGTCTTAACAAGCTCCGCATCCTCTTCTGAAAGAGTAATAGGATTCATCGCTATAGAAACAACAGTAATGCCTCTAAGCTCACTCCATTTCTTTGTAAGCTCTGTATTCATAGCCTCCGAAAGCTCTGTTGCATGCGCAGGAAGAGCACTCGGTCTTATCTGCATTTCTGATATCTTTGCAAATGCAGGCTGCAGAGCACTTATAAATTCTGTTTTTAACTGATTATCAATTTCCTCTCTTGAATATTCATCAGAGAAATTACCGCAAACATTCGTATAAAAGAGCAAAGGATCTGTTATCTTATAAGAATATACACCGCTGCATCTGACTGATACATCAATATCAAGATTGATATTTTTGTCTACTATTCTAAATGGAATAGGATTTGGTGTACCGAATTTATTATCTATCAATTCTTTTATATTGAAATAATAAACTCTTTGATCCTTTCCTGTATCTCCTCCAAATGTAAATCGTTTTCCTATCGTCTTGAAGGTATTTTTTATGCCCTGCCCCAATGGACCCGTAAAAAGACTTGGTTCTGTAGAAGTATCATATGTGAATTCACCCGGTTCTGCACATATCTCAACGATCTTACCCTGCTCAACGATCATCATGCACTGACCGTCGGCAACAGCTATAAGACTTCCGTTTGAAATGATATTGTCGTTTCCGTGTTTGTTTGATGAACGTCCGGACACCTTTTTCTGGCCTTTTACAGCAATAATGTCCTTATCAATAGCTTCACAATAAAAATATTCCTTCCATTGATCAGCAAGTGTTCCTCCGGCAGAGCCTAATATTGCTTTAATAAGTCCCATATGCTATCTCCTTTCTCAGATATGCAATTTCTTTGTTGCAGTAATTGCAAGTGCACCCGGTCCTATGTGACAGGATACACTAAGTGACAGTGGATTTAACACTATATCATGTCCCGGAAATTCTGCTTCTACTTCATTTTTAAACTCAAGTGCAGCATCAAGATCATAGGTATATGCCATCGCAATATGAGCATCTGATGTGTCCGGCGTATTAAATCTGTTTTCGCAGTCATTTCTTACCTGATGTATCATGGTTGCTTTTGCCTGTTTAACTGTTCTGGCCTTTGAAAATGCATCCAGCTTCTCACCTTGGATCTGTAATACCGGCTTCAATTTGAGCAGCGATCCTATAGCGGCTGCCGCAGGTGTTATCCTGCCGCCCTTTTTCAGATAATATAATGTATCTACCATTATATAAATGCTGGAATCCATCTTTGTCTTCATCAGGATATCATATATTTCCTGAGCCTCCATTCCGGCATCAACCATCGCTTTAGCATCTATTGCAGATTGTCTCATAGTGACTGAAATTCTCTGATTATCTACAACCCATACTTTGCCTTCGTAGCTGTCCTTTGCAATTGCCGATGCTATGCCGCAGGTTCCGGAAAGTCCGCTGGACATAGGAATATGGATTATCTGATCATATTCCTTCAAAAGATCATCCCATAGATCCATAAATTCCCCTGGGCTTGGTGCTGATGTCTTTATGTCTGCATTGTCCTTTAATTTTTCATAAAACTGTTCCTGCGACAGATTTATATCCTCATAGAAAAGCTCATCATTAATGTAAAAAGGCATAGGCATTACGGCAATTCCTAATTTCTGTCCTTCCAACTGAGTTATACCGCTGTTGCTGTCAGTTACAATTTTTATTTTTGCCATATTTCATTTCCTTCATCTTAGAATATATGCTTTAAATGTCAGGTGTGTATATTTACAATACACTTCACTGCATGCTTTGAATACCTAACTATGTTAACACATATATATTTTTACTCAATTTACAACTATACATTATTTTAATAAAAAAGTACAGCAAAAATCGAGTAGGCTGGCTCCTACTCGATCTGTAATCCATGTCATCCTTCCTGCTTAACAGGTGAACATTCCGTATCTATTTTTAATATAGGATATTTTTTCAAAAGTCTTCTGTATTCATCGCTAAATTCCTGCTTCTTCTCTGTCGAAAATGTTTTAAAATACTCATGTGTATTATATGCATTGTCATATATAGTTATCATCTCGACAGCAATATTTGAGCAATGATCCGATACTCTTTCCAATCCTGTAAGTACATCCTCCAAAATAAATCCCATTTCTATTGTACATTTTCCTTTTTGGAGTCTTTTAATATGATTTTCTTTAATTTCCTTTGAGAGTGTATCTATAACTTCCTCTAATGGCTCAACATGAGTTGCAGCAGCATGATCATTATTACAAAAGCTGTCTGCAGTCATATCACATATGTCGTTTACTGCAAGGCAGAGCGTTTTTATTTCATCCTTTGCATGCTCTGAAAATTCAAGCTTCTTTGTATATATTTCTTTTGCTGACATGACTATATCAAGCGCATGATCGGATATTCTTTCAAAATCGCTTATGCTGTGCAAAATTATCGACATACTTTTACTGTCTTCTAAGGATATATTTTTACTGGACAGCTTAACAAGATAAGTTCCCAAAACATCCTCATATTTATCGGCATCATTCTCCAGCTGAATTACCTGTTCTGCCTTCTCTTTGTCATAATCAAGCAATGTTTCAAATGCTAACCTCATTGCTTTTTTTGAAAGCTGAGCCATCTCATGCGCCTTGCCTCTGCAAAGCTGCATTGCAAATGCCGGTCTTTCAAGAAATCTTTCATCTATTGAAATAGGATCTCTTTTTGCGACTTCTGTTTTGTTCTTCTTATCCGGAATTGTGATCTCTGCAAGCCGTACAAGTTTATTTGAGAAAGGAAACAGTACAATTGTAGCGCATATATTAAATAAGCTGTGTATAACAGCAATTCCTGCGGCATTTGCTGCATCCTGTAAAAATGCAAAATTCACAAACGTATTAATTGAATAAAAAACGATCATGAAAAGCGTTGTGCCTATAAGGTTAAAGTAAAGATGTATCATCGCGGCACGCTTTGCATTTCGATTGGCTCCTATTGAAGAAATAATAGATGTAACACAGGTTCCGATATTCTGTCCCATGATTATCGGCAATGCCACAGCATAATGAACCGCACCGGTAGCACACAGTGCCTGTAAAATGCCAACTGAAGCAGATGAACTTTGGATTATTGCTGTTATTATCAAGCCGGCCAAAAGACCTAAAATAGGATTACTGAATGCTGTCATCATTCCTGCAAATGATGGATTATCGGCAAGTCCCGATACAGATGAACTCATCATCTCCATTCCAAACATTAAAAGTGCAAATCCAATAAGTATTTCGCCTATATCCTTTTTCTTTGATTCACCCTTGCATGCCATGATCATAATGATTCCTACTGCTGCTAATATAGGTGAAAATGATGTAGGTTTAAGAAGCTTGATAAATAATGAGCTTCCCTCTATTCCGGTAAGCGAAAGGATCCATGATGTTACTGTTGTTCCTATATTCGCACCCATTATTACACCTACAGCCTGTGACAGATGCATTATACCTGAATTGACAAATCCCACGACCATAACCGTGGTAGCGGATGACGACTGTATTATTGCTGTTACACCTGCTCCGAGAAGAACCGCAAATATTCTTTTTGATGTAAGTCTTTCCAATATACTTTCGAGCTTACCACCTGCCATCTTGGATAAGCCGTTTCCCATGATATTCATTCCATATAGGAAAAGCGCCAACCCGCCAATCAAATTTAATAAGCTAAAAATATCCATACATTTCCCTCTTCTATTCTGAAACTTATATATGTATCAGAATATAAAATGCATGTAAAATGTATGAATAGTTTTATGTAAAATATGTGTAAACTATTTTACATACGTAAATATCGTGTAAATATAACAAAAGCTCCCGGTAAACCGGAAGCTTTAAAATCTGATTTATTTACTGAGCAAGAAAATCATTGATCTGCTGTACAAGTGTATCAGCATCAATACCATGAACCATTGCTGCTTCTTCGATTGTCTCCATCTGTGATGATGGGCATCCTAAGCAATGCATGCCTGCTCTCATAAGAATCGGAGCAAGGTTTGTATCAATAGTTAAAAGAGTTCCGATTGTCATATCTTTAGTTACTGTTGTAGCCATGATAAAATCTCCTTTATTTAAATAGAACTAATCTGTTTATTAACGAACACATTATAATAGAAAGAATTAATCAGCGCAAGAGAATGTTATACTATTATTTTACATCCTCATATTTTACTATATCTGTATTTAATACATAGTCTGCTTTGATCTCTCCAAGCTTTGCGTAATGCTTAGACTCACCATGCTCTTTCAAAGCATCAGCATCCTTCCACTGCTCCAACAGGAAAATAACACAATCTTCTTCTATTGGGAGATAGTAATTATATGAAATGTTTCCTGCCTCTTCCTTACTGGCTTTAACAACTCCTGCTTCTTTTGCAGCCTTGTAAAATGCATCTCTTTTTTCGTTGCTCTCAAAACTATACCTTACATGAACCTCAATCATAGCCGCCTCCATTAAAATATAACAAGTCAGATACCATCCTATACTTAATCTCAGAAATAGGAATTTCTCTGATAAATCTAAAAATACTCCCTAACATATGTCAGAGAGTTAATGTACTGAAGCATCGGGGATTCGAACCCCGGACAACTTGATTAAAAGTCAAGTGCTCTACCAACTGAGCTAATATCCCATATTCTTTTTTCATTAGCTTTTTTAGTCAAAGCTAATGCCCAGAGCCGGAATCGAACCAGCGACACGAGGATTTTCAGTCCTCTGCTCTACCGACTGAGCTATCTGGGCATGATATCTATGAACTTTTTATATAGAAAAATTGCGGGGGCCGGATTTGAACCAACGACCTTCGGGTTATGAGCCCGACGAGCTACCAGACTGCTCCATCCCGCGATAATATATTCTATTTTCATAGAAGTGGGGCCTACAGGGCTCGAACCTGTGACCCTCTGCTTGTAAGGCAGATGCTCTCC
>CAVLAA010000066.1:0-11220 GCA_963660835.1 bacterium | reverse complement strand
ATTGCTGTTGTTGAAAATATCATGAAAAAGGTTACAACTCAGAGCAATGCGGTATAGAAATATAAAAAAAGGAAGTATGAGCGTTTATTTAAGTCTTGTGCTTGGTGTAATGCTGTCACTTATATTTGTATGCATGGATGTGGCAAGACTGTCCTGCGGAAGAGCGGCGGTGGGCTGTGCACTTGAGGAAAGCTTGTTTTCAGAATTTGCAAATTATGATAAAGAACTTTATGAAAAATATGGGCTTATGTTTATAGATGGCGGATATGGCAGCAGTAAGCTGAAAATGGGCAGCATAATGGATGAGATAAGTGACAATATGAATGACATATTATATCCCGGAATGTTTCTTACAGGAAAAACACCGGGAGGATTGTATAGGATTTCTGTTGAAGACTCATCGGTTATCGGATATCAGCTTGCATCGGATGAAGATTTTTCGCCTCTTATTACGGAAATATGTGAAATGATGAAGCAAAAATCAGGTTCGGACATAATAAAGAATGCAGGAAAAATTTTGTCATCATCAGGAGCTGCTGCCATGTTCTCATTTGACAATGCAGATGATGCTTCAAAACAGCTTGATAATTATATAGAAGAAAAAAATCAGATAAATAATGAGCAGGAAAATCAAACAACCTCGATGCAGAGCGAGGAGGCAGACAAGGAAGGTAATGCGATCGATGATCCGGTCGATAATATCAAGACGATTCTTGATATGGGAATATATTCATTTGCAATACCAAATGAAAAAGGAGTATCAACAGCAAAAATAGACACATCAAAGCTTGCTTCAAACAGAAGCCTGTCGCAAGGACTTGGTATAATGCCGCAAAGATGCAGCGATACATTTGCAAAATATTATCTAACGCAGTATTCGATCGACTTTTTTTCTAATTATCTGACTGCTGAAAAATCGGATAAACTCATGTATCAAACCGAATATTTAATAGCCGGAAATGATGAAGATACAAAAAATTTGAAGGCATGCATGGATAAAATCCTATTTACACGAATGGGACTTAATTATCTCTATCTGATATCTTCAGCAGAAAAACAGAGTGAGATATCTAAAATGGCATTTCTTATATGCTCTTTATTTCTTTCTCCGGAATATACGAATGAAGTCGCATCGGTCATAACTCTGGCATGGACATTTGCAGAAAGCTATGAAGATGTTAAAGCGCTCTATTTAGGAAAAAAGATTGCTTTGTTTAAGGATGAAGAAACATGGCAGACATCGCTTAATATGCTCAGCCAAATGGACAAAGCTACAGAAGCAAATGGCAATGAAAAGGGGCTTAGTTATGAGGAATATTTAAAGATGTTTCTTTTTACACTGCCGCAAAAGCAGCTTGCAGAGCGGATTGCTTGCCTTATTGAATATAATAAGCGTACCGAGGAAAACAAATTTTGCATAGATAATTGCATATATGCATTAGAGGTTGAATATGAAGGGAAGATCGGAAAACATGATTTTTCGATAAACAGAAGCTATGGATACAAGGTCTAAAAGGATGCCTTTTTCGAAGGTCTCTTTCCAACTGCCGAAATCCGGCAAAAAATTCAAAAAAAACTCTCTTTCCAGCGAAAGAATAAAAAACAGGAATATCTATTCCCCGATAACGATATTCTTAGAACAAAAGAAAAAGGCATCCTTTTGTATCTTGAAAAAAGCATCACTTACGGTTGAAGCGGCACTTGTAATCCCTGTGTTTTTGATGATGATGGTCTGCATTATCAGCATTAACGGGGTATATGCAAATACATTAAAGAAGATGGCAGTACTTAGGGACAGAGCCGAACAGGCTGCACTTATCGCATCTGTTACAGATGAAGAGCTATGGATAACATATCCTGAAAATGCTGTATATAAGCCATTTTATATACCAAGCGCATTGGGAGGCGTAAATATACAATGCGTCGGAAAAGTAAGGGCGTGGAACGGGAGGAGCAAAAGTGATGATGACAGTGACGTTGATGATCACACATATGTTTATATTACAGAGACCGGAGCGGTTTATCATACATCTTCGGAATGTACACATTTAAACTTAAGTATAAGAGCTGTTTCGCAAGGTGAAATAGGACATTTGCGTAATCAAAACAAAGGCAGATACCATGCCTGTGAGAAATGCATAGGCAATTCGCAGCGCGCTGATACTTTATATATAACAGATGATGGAGACAGATTTCATAATTCGATCAGCTGCAGCGGGTTAAAAAGAACAGTAAAAATGGTAGATATAGAGGATGTAAGCGATATGAGAGAGTGTTCAAGATGCAGGCAGCTGAGGCGGCAATAACAATATTCTTAGTCATAAACAGTATACATGATATTAAGAGAAGGGAAATAATACTATCCACTGCATTATTTATGGCTGTATTGGGATTTATAGCATCACTTATCATATTTAAAAGGGATATTTATGAGATCATGGCGGGGATTGTTCCCGGAGTATTGCTTTTGATATATGCAGCAGCTTCAGACGGAAAATTGGGCATAGGTGATGCGGTCATTATGATAACCGTAGGTATATGGCAAGGGCTTATAAGGACTTCATATATTCTATTTGCAGCATTATTTGCATCTGCAGTCTTTGGGATTTGTTTGATCATGGCAGACAGAAAGCAAAGAGATATTCCTTTTATTCCGTTTATATGTATAGGGCAATTGATAACATGGATATTTTAAACGAAAAAAGATTAAAGATAAGACGTATTTTGAAATCATTAAATAAAGCATCGTTTACTGTTGAAGCGACAGTTTTAGTTCCGCTTGCAGCAACGATAATTGCCGTTCTTATAGGATATGCCTATTTTTTAATGGAGAGTATATGTACATATGGAGCAATGTATGAAGCAGCTTTCTACAGTGAACAGTTGTCATATGCTGATAATGACGAAGAAAAAAGGCTTGAGGAAAGGCTTGACAAAAGAAGCAGGGAAATGCTGCTCAGCAGTTTTGAGTATGCAGCAGATTTAAGCGAAAACCAAATTTTGATAGAAACGACGGGTGCAGTGTTAAAAGATGTATTCGGAGAACATTTTACATATAACAGATCGATAAGCATAAAAAGAATTAAACCAACAAAGTTTAAAAGAACACAGTGGCTGGTTAAATACTTAATAAACAGCAATGATAAAGGAGAAAAATCGTGAGGACAGATTATAAGCAGGATATACATAAAAGGTATCTTGTTGTAGATCCGAAGGATGACATATGTGACGGCGAATATAAAAAACGCATGATGACCGAAAATAGAATAGAAGGCTTCTTAATATGCACGATTGAGCATATGAACAATGCAGAGACATATAATTATGAAATTCCAAATGGATATATAAGTGTTGCTGAATATGCAGGAAGCTATTATGCATCGGAGGAGCTTTTAAGAAGGCTGCTTTCATCAATTGCAAATGCTGTCATACAGCTGTATGATTTTTTGCTTTCACCTGATGATATCCTGCTTGAGATTGAAAAGATATTTATACAGCCGCAGGCAGGAGAAATTCGTTTTTGCTATTATCCGTTTAAGTATAAGAACTTTGACGAAGGCTGCAGATGCTTAAGTGAAGAGCTGATACACTGTCTTGATCATAGTGAAAAAAATGCAGTTGAGATAGGCTATAATTTCTATAAAGCATGTGCAAGCGGAGATATAACCGCAGAAGCAATAAGAGAAATTGCATATATGCATATAAACAGTAAAAAAAATATATATGAGGATACATCAAAGAATATATCGGTCCTGGATGATGGATTTGAAGAAACAGGAATCCTCGAGGAAGAAAGAGAGTATGGATATGATTTCCTATATGATAATGAAAAGCCTAAAGAGAAAAGAAAGAGCCTTTTCGCAAGGATAAAGGAAAGGTTTATAAAAAGAAATAAAAAGCAGGCAGAAAGCATAATAAATGAACAAAAAACAGAAGAACCTCCGGTTAAAAATATGAAAAAAGCAGTATTTGCGCAGGATGATGAAGATGAAACTGTTTTATTAAAAAATGACTGCAGCAGCGCTGTATACGCTTGGCTTGTACCGCAGAATGATTTTGGAAGCGAAGCAATACCTGTTGAAAATGAAAGCTGTTTGATCGGAAAAGAGGTGCCGCCTGAGGAGATAAAAATAGCGGGAGACACAGTCAGCAGAATACATGCAAGGCTTAGAACAAAGGATGGAGCGTATACTATTACTGATCTTGGATCCAAAAACGGAACCGGTGTAAACGGAAGAAATCTGACTCCGGGAGAGGCATGTATATTGCATGACAGAGATGAAATCGCTATAGCAGACCGTATATTTATCTTTACGTATTGCGAATCAAAAAATCAAGGGTTATACTGAAGAAAAATCGAAAGGACATCTGTGTATATGGACTGTATTTTTTGTAAGATAGCAAACGGAGAGATCCCGTCAGCATCTATTTATGAGGATAAAGATTTCAATGTAATACTTGATCTCGGACCGGCAACAAGAGGACATGCGTTGATCCTTCCAAAGAAGCATTATGCAGATCTGTTTGAGCTTCCAAACGAAGAAGCTAAGAAGGCAATTGTTCTTGCAAAGAAACTTCTTCCTGCAATAAAAAAGGGACTTGGCTGTGATGGAATACAGCTTGTCCAAAATAATGGAGAGGCAGCAGGCCAGACAGTATTTCATTATCATCTTCATATGATACCTGCATATAAGAATGATGGACCGGGAGCTAAGTGGAACCCCGGAACACTTTCGGATGAGGATAAGGAAAGCATACCAAAGGCAATAAAAGCAGAGCTTTGATGTTTAGTAAAGATGAGACCGGCGTACGTATCAGTGCGCCGGTCTTTGACATATTAATCCTGCTTTGCATATTTGTTGATAAGTGAAATGATCTTTGAGATCGAGTCAGTGTTTGCACTGGCATTCATTGCATCTATATATGTCTGTCTGTTTTCGTAGAGCGTAAATACAGCCTGTCTGAAGCTTTCAGCGGTAAGCTGTTCTTCTTCAAGAACCATGCTAAAGCCCTGCTTTTCAAAGGATTTGGCATTTAAAACCTGATCACCACGGCTTGCCTTTGCAGACAGTGGTATCAGAAGATTAGGCTTTGAAAGAGCGCAGATTTCAGAAATGGCATTTGCTCCTGCTCGTGATATTACAATAGAAGCAAGAGCAAACATATGAGTAAGTTCTTTCTTTATATATTCATATTGTACATATCCGGGCGTATTGTTCAGTGTTTCGTCTAGTTTACCCTTGCCGCAAAGATGAATTATATTGAATTTTTTAAGCAGCTCTGAGATGCTTCCTCTTACGGCATCATTGAGGACTACTGAACCAAGACTTCCTCCGATTACCATTATGACAGGCTTATCATCCGTAAAGCCGCAAAATTCTTTGGCTGTTTCGGGATTGCCGCATAAAAGCTCTTTTCTAATGGGAGTTCCGGTTACTACAGCCTTGTCCTTTGGAAGATATTGCTCTGTTTCAGGGAAGTTGCAGCATACGGCACTTGCAGAAGGAATACTTAATTTGTTAGCAAGTCCGGGTGTCATATCTGATTCGTGGATTATGACAGGTATTCCAAGTAGTGAAGCAGCTTTTACTACCGGAACCGAAACGAAGCCTCCTTTTGAAAAAACTATTGAAGGCTGAAGCTGTTTAAGCAGCTGCTTTGCCTCGGATACACCTTTTATTACCTTGAAAGGGTCTGTGAGGTTTTTAAGGCTTAAATAGCGCCTGAATTTACCTGAAGAGATGCCGTAATAAGGTATCTTCATATCTGAAATAAGCTGTTTTTCGATGCCGTCATATGAACCTATATAGGAGATGGCATAGCCTTCTTCATGCAGCTTTGGTATGAGAGCAATATTTGGAGTTACGTGGCCTGCGGTTCCGCCGCCTGTTAAAACTATATGCTTCATAAAATTATCTCCTTGAACTAAAAAATTTATGATACCGGGGTCAAAAAGACAAAAATCCCGATACAAGTTCGCTTGTGAGAGTTTAATGCGCGTAACAATCCGGTATCAGTTGGAAAAACTGATATTATTATATGATACCAGGGTCAAAAGGTCAAAGAAACTATTAGGTAAGGCGTTCATCAAAACATTTGACTACAGAGTTTTAATCATTGACAGATGATAGATAAGACAGATATTCTGTTATTAAGAATAAGTGAAGTTATAAATACTTCAGGAACGGAGAAAAGCAGATGGAAAAATATGTATTCGGAGTAGATATAGGCGGGACTGCAGTTAAGATAGGAATTTTCGCCTTGGATGGAAAGCTTATTGATAAATGGGAGATAGAGACAAGAACAGCTGAAAACGGAAAAAATATTCTGCCTGATATAGCAAAAAGCATAAGGGTAAAAATGGATAAGATGACTCTTAAGGACGAGCAGGTATTAGGCGTAGGATTTGGTGTTCCGGGGCCTGTAACAGATGAAAGCATAGTAAATAAATGTGTAAATCTCGGATGGGGAATAGTAAATATCTCAGAAGAGTTTAAAAAACTCACAGGATTTGATGCAAAGGCTGCAAATGATGCAAATGTCGCTGCATTAGGTGAGCTCTGGCAAGGCGGTGGAAGAGGCTGTAAAACAATGGTAATGGTAACATTGGGAACCGGTGTCGGCGGAGGGATCATTGTTAATGAAAAGATCGTGGCCGGTGCAAATGGTGCAGGCGGTGAGATCGGACATATACCCATGAAATACCATGCCGAGGAGCCGGAGGAGTGCGGCTGCGGAAAGAGAGGATGCCTTGAGCAGTATGCATCTGCAAACGGACTTGTCCGTACGACAAACAGATATCTTGAAAGTCATCCGGAGCTTGAAACCACACTTAAAAAATATGAAAAGCTTTCTGCAAGGGATATCTGTACGGAAGCACTTTTAGGCGACAAGGTTGCAATAGACAGAGTAGAGTATTCTATGAACCTTTTAGGAAAGGGCCTTGCAATGGTAGCTAACGTAATAGATCCTGAAGTGTTTGTTATCGGTGGCGGACTTACAAAATCCGGCTCGCTTATCACAGAGACAGCACATCAGTCATATGTTAAATATTGCTTCCATTCATGCGAAAATACGCCATTTAAGCTGGCAGAGCTTGGAAATAATGCAGGAATATACGGTGCAGCTAAGCTTGTTATAGGCTGATACAGCTTTTATCAGTATTCTTGAAGTTTATGTGTGATTTTGCTATTATTAAAGACGAGTATTCAAGAAGCAGCCTTCAAAAGCTGCAGACACAGTCTAAGGCTTTTGGAGTAAATTTAATTAAGGAGTGCCAATATGGGAAAAACGATTCAATTTGATGTATCAAAGGCAGCAGTCTTTTTGCAGGATGTGGATGTAAATGAGCTTGAGAATCGTGTTCTTAAAGCTAATGACACATTGGTAAAGAGAACCGGTGAGGGAAATGATTTTCTTGGTTGGATAGACCAGCCTATCAATTATGATCAAAATGAGTTCCGCAGAATAAAAGAAGCGGCAGCAAAGATCAGACACGATTCACAGGCGCTTGTTGTAATAGGTATAGGCGGTTCGTATCTGGGAGCAAGAGCTGTAATAGAAAGCTTGGGACACTCCTTCTACAATTCAAAAGAGGCACTAAACGGTAAGGGCGTAGAAATTTATTTTGTAGGAAATAATATAAGCAGTTCATATATATCAGATGTTGTAGATGTTGTTAAGGATAAGGATTTCAGTGTTAATGTTATCTCAAAATCAGGAAAGACAACAGAGTCAGCATTGAGCTTTAGGATATTCAGAGAAATTCTTGTTAAAAAATACGGCATAGAGGAAGCGGGAAAGCGTATTTATGCAACGACAGATGCCAAGAAAGGAACACTCAAGGAGCTTTCTGATAAGGAAGGATATGAGACATTTGTTGTACCGGATGGCATAGGAGGAAGATATTCTGTATTTACTGCAGTCGGACTTCTCCCGATAGCTGCAGCAGGCTACGATATAGACAAGCTCATGCAGGGTGCAGCAGATGAAAGAAAGCATCTTATGAGTGCATCATTTGCGGACAATGAAGCTCTTAAATATGCCGCATACAGAAATGTAATGTTAGACAAAGGCAAAAAGATAGAAATACTTGAAAATTATGAGCCGGGTCTTCATTATATTTCAGAATGGTGGAAACAGCTTTTCGGAGAAAGTGAAGGAAAGGATCATAAAGGTATATTCCCGGCATCTGTGGATCTTACAACGGATCTTCATTCTATGGGACAGTATATTCAGGATGGACCAAGGATGCTTTTTGAAACTGTGATCTGGGTTGATAAGCCAAGAAAGGAGATCACAGTAGGCGATTGGGAGGGTGATCCTGACGGACTTAACTATCTTACAGGAAAAACGCTTGATGCCGTAAATAAATTCGCGATGTGTGGAACAATGCTTGCACATACGGACGGAGATGTTCCGAATTATATGATCACTATACCTGATTTCAGCGAGTATTCTATCGGAAGCCTTCTCTACTTCTTTATGTATTCATGCGGAGTAAGCGGATATATGCTTGATGTAAATCCATTTAATCAGCCGGGAGTAGAGGCATACAAGAAAAACATGTTTGCTCTGCTTGGAAAGCCGGGTTTTGAAGAAGAAGGAGAAAAGCTCAGAGAGCGTTTATAAAAATGTTTAGATTATGGGGAAAGCTCGTTAAGGACAATCGAATAATAAAAAGTGAAACAATCGAAGATCCCAAGGATGATACGCGTACCCATAAGGTATTCAATTCAATCGAAGAGCTGTGCAAGATATGGGATCTTGGCAATCCTATATGGCTTGATTCAAATATTTCAGATTTCAAAAGACACAGCAGAACCAGATTTTATTCTGATAATTTCATTGAAGATATTGACTTTGATTATATGGAAATACATATAATCGAAGAATAATCCACTTAAGATGAAGGGAGATATAATGATTAAATTACTTGAAGGAGGAGCATATCTTTTAGGCGGAAGTGAGATCGTAAATGACAATGCGGATGCTGCAGCAGTGCTCTCAAATAGGACCGGAAAAAGTATCTCGAAGGAAGAAGCAAAAAAAGGCACGATCGCTTATGGAATCCTCAAAGCGCACAACAAAGCAGAGGGGATGGATAATCTTAAGATAAGATTTGATAAGCTGACATCGCATGATATTACATTCGTAGGTATCATTCAGACAGCAAGAGCATCAGGACTTGAGAAATTCCCAATGCCATATGTCCTTACTAACTGTCATAATTCACTTTGTGCAGTCGGAGGAACAATCAATGAAGACGACCATATGTTTGGTCTTAGCTGTGCAAAGAAGTACGGCGGAGTATATGTTCCGCCTCATCAGGCAGTTATACACCAGTTTGCAAGAGAAATGCTTGCAGGCGCTGGAGATATGATCCTTGGATCAGATTCACATACAAGATATGGTGCTTTAGGAACAATGGCAGTAGGTGAAGGCGGACCTGAGCTTGTTAAGCAGCTTTTGAACAAAACCTATGATGTAGCAATGCCGGGAGTTGTCGGAATATATATGACAGGCGCACCTAAAAAGGGAGTCGGACCACAGGATGTTGCACTTGCAATAATAAAAGCTGTTTTTGAAAACGGCTATGTTAAAAATAAGGTTATGGAGTTTGTTGGCCCTGGAATATCAAACATTAGCGCAGATTTCCGTATTGGTGTAGATGTAATGACAACAGAGACAACATGTCTTTCATCAGTATGGCGCACAGATGACAGGATCAAAGCTTTTTATGAGCTTCACAACCGTCCTGCAGCATACAAGGAGCTAAATCCTGCACCTGTAGCATATTATGACGGAATGGTTTTGGTTGAACTTGACAAGATAGAGCCGATGATCGCTATGCCGTTCCATCCGAGCAATGCATATACTATAGATGAAGTAAATGCAAATCTCATGGACGTGCTTGAGGATGTAGAAAAGAGAGCAGCTGTATCGCTTGACGGAAAGGTTCCTTATACACTGAAAAACAAGGTACATAACGGAAAGCTCCTTGTAGATCAGGGAATCATTGCAGGCTGTGCCGGCGGCGGATTTGAAAATATCTGTGCAGCTGCCGATATATTAAGAGGAAAGAGCATAGGATCAAACGAATTTACACTTAGCGTTTATCCTGCAAGTACACCTATATATATGGAAATTGCAAAGAACGGTGTAATGGCAGATCTTATAGAGACAGGAGCGATAGTTAAGACTGCATTCTGCGGACCATGCTTCGGCGCAGGAGATACACCTGCAAACAATGCATTTTCTATCCGTCATTCAACAAGAAACTTCCCGAACAGAGAAGGTTCAAAGATCCAGAATGGACAGATTTCATCTGTTGCACTTATGGATGCAAGATCCATTGCTGCAACAGCTGCAAATAAAGGATATCTTACTCCTGCAACGGCATTTGACGGAGAGTTTACAGAGCCTGTTTATCATTTTGACAGCAAGATATATGCTAACCGTGTATTTGACAGCAAGGGAGTTGCTGATCCGTCAGTAGAGATACATTTTGGACCAAATATCAAGGATTGGCCTAAAATGTCACCGCTTCCTAAGAATCTGATAATAAAGGTCGTTTCTGAGATACATGATCCTGTTACAACAACAGATGAGCTTATTCCATCAGGTGAAACATCATCATTCAGATCAAATCCTTTAGGACTTGCCGAATTTACTCTTTCAAGAAAGGATCCGGCATATGTAGGACGTGCTAAGGAAGTTCAGCTTGCACAGAAGGCTCTCGAAAACAAAGAGACACCGGAGAGTGCATTCCCGGAAATAGCACCTATAATAGAAAAGATAAAGGAATCCTATAAAGATGTAGATAATTCAAATATCGGAATCGGATCGACTATATTTGCATGCAAGCCGGGTGATGGCTCTGCAAGAGAGCAGGCAGCATCATGCCAGAAGGTTTTAGGCGGATGGGCCAATATAGCATTTGGATATGCGACAAAGAGATATCGTTCAAATCTTATAAACTGGGGAATGCTTCCGTTTGTTATCAAAGAAGGAGATCTTTCGTTTGAGAACGGCGATTATATCTTTATTCCGGATATAACAGATGCTGTTGAGAAAAAGGCAGATGTAATAGAGGCATATGTTGTCACAAAGGATTTCAAGAAGGCAGAGCTTACTCTTGGAGCACTTACAGATGACGAAAGAGAGATCATATTAAAAGGCTGCCTTATCAATTATTATCAGAGCTGATCACTTGTGATA
>CAVLAA010000065.1:0-11307 GCA_963660835.1 bacterium | reverse complement strand
TGATAATACTATATATATAGACGGAACATATGATGTGGTCGTGCCGTGTGATCCGGATGAGGATGAGGATTTTGTAAGCTATAACCTCAGCATGAGTGTAACTATACGAGATGATAAGATCGTTGCAATAAGCAATGTCACAGGTGACGGTGACAGCGGCAACAGATCATATATAAATAGGGCTGCAAACGGTACATCCTCAAAAGAAGGAATGATATCGAAGATTACAAACCAGGGTTCAGCCGACAATGTAGATACCGTATCGGGAGCAACGTGCTCATCTGATTCGATAATACAGGGCTGTATAAAGGCTTTGGAAATGGCAAAGCGTCAATAAAATTACAGAAGGCAGTAGAAAATGAGAGAATTTTGGGTGAGAGTGGTTAGTCTTATCTGTATAGTCAGTCTTATATTCGGATATAATTCTGTTCTGCAGGTAAGAGCTAAGGATGAAGAGATTGCCAGGCTTCAGGCAGAAGCAGAGTCTGATAATGACGAAGATGGCAGCAGCACTTCAGGTGAAAAGGATGGTGTCTACAGCGGAGAGGCTGAAGGCTTCGGCGGAGCTGTCATAGTTGATGTAACAGTAGAAAACGGAAAAATATCAGACATAGAGATTACAAGTGCAGAAGGTGAGGATGATTCGTATCTGGATATGGCAACAGCCGTAATTCCAAAGATAATAGAAGAGCAAAGCACAGATGTGGATGTTGTAAGCGGTGCGACATTCAGCTCTACAGGTATTATAGAAGCAACACAGAATGCTTTGGAAAAGATGGTGGAAGAGTAAAATGAAAAAGATACATACATGGATTCGTGTGATAATTCAAATATTTTATTTTATATTTATTCCATCAGTTTACAATGCAGCATTTTCGGGAGTTAAATATTTATTTACCCAGATAGGTGCAGGTGAGCAGATTGAGCTGACAGCTTTTGTTGCTCTTCTCATCGTAGTATGCGGATATACAATTTTATTTGGAAGATTTTTTTGCGGATTTGCATGCTCATTCGGAGCATTGGGCGATTGGATACATGCATTGTACAGATTTGTATTTAAAAAGCTCAAGAAAAAACCGATCTTGATTTCAGATAAGGCAGCAAGAGTATTAGATAAATTAAAATATGTTGTTCTTATTTTAATCTTATATCTGTGCTATAGCGGGATTTACAGTCAGCTTAGAGGAAGCAGCCCATGGGATGTTTTTTCAATGATAAGGTCTATGAACCTGAGATTAGACGGCTATATTATAGGACTTATTGTACTTATTGCAATCCTTGTCGGCATGTGTTTTCAGGAAAGATTTTTCTGCAGAAATCTTTGTCCGATGGGAGCAGTATTTTCACTTCTTCCGGTACTGCCATTTTTCGCACTGCATCGTAACAGAGACAATTGCATCAAGGGCTGCAGCGCATGTACAAGAAAATGCCCTTCAGGTATAGAATTGCCACGGGATGGATCGCCAAGAGTAGTCGGAGATTGCTTCCAGTGTCAGAAGTGCATTGACATTTGTCCGAAGAAAAATGTTCATACCGGGATTAAGATCCTTAGGGGAAATGAGATCTGGTTTACGATCGCTAAAGCAGTATTGCTTGCTTTGATCTTAAAGTGGGCAGGAGCATAAATACAGGCTAGTGAAAGCTAGCCTTAAAAACAGGTTATAGGTTAGCGAAAGCTAATATTATATAACAAGCAAAAAGGTCAAAAGCTTTTGATCTGAAAATTTAAAACATATAAAGGAGGAACCCGTGAAAAGAAGGAATTTAGTAACAAAGGTAGCTTCTGTGGCAGCAAGTGCTTCTATGGTGGCAGGACTTTTTCCTGTAAGTGCAATGGCTGTTACAGGAGACAAGATTGCAGCTGACGGAACATATACTGCAAACACAGCAGTAGTCACAGATGATGATGAGAGTTGGCAGGATTATGATATTTCTGTCAGTGTTGCAGTAAGCGACGGAAAGATTGCTTCGATAAATGTAACACCAGGTGAAACATCTATTCCAGATAACAAAAAATATATTGATAGAGCAACTAATGGCTATACCAAAAAGAATTTTGTTGGATGCAATGAGGCGCTGGTTGGGCAGGCTGCAACAGAGGAGTCAGTTGAAAGCTGGGATGCGGATGTAACATCAAGTGCAACAGTTGTAGCAACAGCAATCAAATCTGCATTGAAAACAGCAATTAACTCAGCTCCTGAAGCAGCAGTGATCGATACAAGTGCTCTTGAGCAGGCAATTTCAGATGCCGCAAATTATGCAGAAGCTGATTATACTGCAGATAGCTGGAAGACATTCAGCGATGCACTTGCAGCTGCAAATAGCGCTCTTGAAGCAAAGGAAAGTCAGAGTGCTATTGATGCAGCAGAGGCTTCGCTTAAGTCAGCAATCGATGCACTTGTAAAGGCAGAGAAGGAATACAAGTATGTATATGCAGCACTTACATATCAGGAATATTGGAGTGCAGAGGACGTGCTTGCAGGAAACAGTGCAGAGTCAAGCTCAACATATGATACTAACGGAGAGTTAGATAAGGGAGCATTTGATACTGTAACAAGAGCAACAGCAAACCACGGACTTCACAGAGGAAGCTTCCAGCAGGATGTAACTGTCTATGATAAAGAAGGCAATACATATGAGCTGTCATATTGGGCAAGCAAATCAGAGGTTGTTCTTACAGATGGAACCACGATCGGTTTATCAGGCGGAAAAATAACCTTAGCAAGCGGTGATATCAAAGAAGTAGATCACTATGAAATAACAGGTATCAAATATGTACCGGTTAAGGTAGCAGCGGACGATTATGACGCATTTAAGGAAGCATATGATGTCGTAGAAAACGGAGATACACTTGCCGGAGGATATTCAGAAAATAGTCTTGCAAGCTATTCGGGACTTGTTGCGTCAGTTGATGAAAATACAAACGGACTTAAGGAAGCAACAAAAAATGAAGACGGAAGCTTCAGCTTTGGTGAGCGTCAGACCGGAACAGGCTCAGGTATTGAAGGATCAGAATTAAAAACAGTATCCCTTACACCTGTAGTTCAGGATACAAGCAAATTCGGCGATTTCATCAGAGTAGATGTAAAAGATAATTATGGTGAGATTGCTGCAATGATGCAGACAGTAGAGTGGACATATTATGGTGATTCAGATACAGCGCTTGCAAGCTTCGGAACAAAATTTGCAGCAGATAACTGGATGCATAAATCAAACGGAATACAGCTTGGACTTACAGATTCACTTCGATGCCAGCTTCCTGAATGCTATGACGGAACAGGAAAATGGGAAGTAACGATCTATGCACTTGGTTATGCTGATACAACATTGACATTTAATATCACAGCAGATGATATCCATGCATCAACACCTGTAAGCGATACAAGTGCACTTGAGGAAGCAATTGCCAAAGCAGAGGCTCTTGATCAGTCAAAGTATACAGAGGATTCATGGAGCAATATGCAGGCAGAGCTCAAGGAGGCAAAGGACGATCTTGCATTAGTAGCAACAGGAAAGACCAGCCAGGAGAGCATAGACGAGTCAACAAATCATCTTAATGAAGCAATTGAAGCACTTGAGGTAATACCTCATGAACATGATTATGGTGAATGGAGTCTGATCCAGGTTCCTTCTGCTGATGCTAAAGCTTTGGAGGCAAGAATCTGCTCATTCTGTAATCTGGTTGAAACAAGAAAAATTGAAACTCAGCCGGGACTTAACATAATATACGGAACACCTTATGTTTACGATGAGAATAACAGCTTTGTAACAAACGGAACACCGTCTGTAAACGGAGTAAAATATTATGTTCAGAACGGTATTGCACAGACAGGACTTCTTAAGCTTGGAAATTGGCAGATGTATGCTGATCCTGAAACATATGAGCTTGCTACAGGCTTAAAGGAGATCGATGGAAAAACATATCTGTTTGATAAAAACGGAGTAGAGATCCTGAAATCAAGGACTGAAGTAATAGACGGAAAGAAATACTGGTTCCAGGAGGACGGTTCACTTAAGAGCGGATGGAGTGTACTTGGAAACTGGACAATGTACTTTGATCCTGAGACCTTTGAAGCTGCTATAGGAGTAAATGAAATAGAAGGAAAAACCTATCTGTTTGACGCAAATGGAGTACTTTACAACGGAAGCGGAACTCCTGTAGTAAACGGAAAGAAATATTATGTTGTAAATGGTGAGCTTAAGAGCGGATGGCTGAAGCTTGCTAACTGGCAGATGTATTTTGATCCAGAAACATATGAAGCAGCAGTAGGTGTAACAAAGATTGACGGCAAGGCTTATCTGTTTGATAAAAACGGAGTAGAGATCCTGAAATCAAGAACAGAAGTAATAGACGGAAAGAAATACTGGTTCCAGCCTGATGGCACACTTATGAGCGGATGGTGCAAGCTTGGAAATTGGACAATGTATTTTGATCCTGAGACATATGCAGCAGCAACAGGAACAGTACGTATAGACGGAACTGATTATAGTTTCGATGCAAACGGTGTTCTTATCGGTGATTGATATTTTAATAAATATTAAGATCTAAATGGCTCGGCAGCAATTTGCTGCCGGGTTTTTTTCTTTTTGGAAATCCTTTGTTATGGCATAAAGCACATCAATCTGGTATTATGATATCAAACAAAAATTTAATGAATGGTGGTTTTTATGAAAGCTGCAGACAATGATTTAATAAAACTAAATGATTATTTATATTCAGGAGATACAATTTTCAAAATTCTCCATAAATACAATGATGACCTCAAGAAAAAAGCAAAGCAGACGCATAACCAGATCGACCTTGCGCACAGCAATTTCTTGATCCAGATAAGTGAGCTGCTGGAGCACAATGACTTCCTCACATCTCAGTCACAAAGGATAAGAGAATTTTATAAATATCTTGCAGCCGAATATCCTTTTCTGGCATTTACATTTAAGGGAAGGATCAAATCAATCATAAGAGCCGAGGAAAAATTCAACGGTCATATAGTCGAATATATATATGATTATTACAAGCAAAATAAAAGCTATCCGTCAGTCTATGAAATAAAAAACAGGCTTTTAAGATTCAGGGATCTGATAGCATACAGGATAGTTATTTCACTTCCGAAGTGTCATTTGAAAAACGGAGAGGATCCGGTAAAAGCAGAGCTTGGATATCTTTATGAAATAGCAAATGCGCTTCCGGATTTTCTTGAAGAGCGCGGGTTTACTGCTGAGATCATTGAAGGAGACAATAAGTCT
The DNA here is from genome assembly GCA_963660835.1 of bacterium. Classification (GTDB taxonomy): domain Bacteria; phylum Bacillota; class Clostridia; order Lachnospirales; family Lachnospiraceae; genus Alectryocaccobium. The sequence goes on along the minus strand of CAVLAA010000065.1, from coordinate 6,063 downwards.
CACTTACTTAGTGAATCTGCTGCGCCATATTACAAGGATTTTGTTGAAAGTCCTACTATGTCAGGCTATCAGTCGCTTCATATTACAGTATATGATAATATTGCCAGATGTTATATCGAGGTTCAGCTTCGAACAAAGAGCATGGATGACTATGCGGAAATAGGGGCGGCAAATCACCTTGGATATGAAAAGAGACAGGAAAGCGAAAGAGTCAGGAGAGATGAAATCCCTGTCGGAGAGTGTATTTATTTTGATGAAGCATTTGAAAGAGGACTGCAGCTTCAAAAGCTTGAATTAAATAAGCTTGATGTCAATATGTTTGCGGCAGTTAACAACGAGCTTATAAATGACGGCTGCGGACTCTTCAGAGGACGGCAGATCACACCGTTTGAGCATTTATCGAGATTTCAAAATGACCTGATCGATTGATATTAATTTGCATAAAAAGACTGCAGTAATGATTTGGAGATCATTACTGCAGTCTGTATTTTTATAAGGATATTTTATTAGAACTTTCCAGCCTTAGCAGCTTCTTCAACAGAAACAGCAACAGCAACAGTCATACCAACCATTGGGTTGTTACCTGCACCGATAAGTCCCATCATCTCAACGTGAGCCGGAACTGATGAAGAGCCTGCGAACTGTGCATCTGAATGCATACGTCCCATAGTATCTGTCATACCATATGAAGCAGGGCCTGCAGCCATGTTATCAGGATGAAGAGTACGTCCTGTACCGCCGCCTGATGCAACTGAGAAGTACTTCTTGCCTGCAAGGATACGCTCTTTCTTGTATGTTCCTGCAACCGGATGCTGGAAACGTGTCGGGTTTGTTGAGTTACCTGTTATAGAAACATCAACATTTTCCTTCCAAAGGATAGCAACACCTTCCTGAACGTCGTTTGCACCGTAGCAATTTACTTTTGCTCTTGGGCTTGATGCATCCTTAGAATAGCATTTTCTGTATACTTCTTTTAATTCACCTGTATAATAATCATATTCTGTCTCAACATATGTAAATCCGTTGATACGTGAAATGATCTGTGCAGCATCTTTTCCAAGTCCGTTAAGGATAACTCTAAGAGGTTTTTTACGAACTTTGTTTGCTTTCTCAGCAATACCGATAGCACCTTCTGCAGCAGCGAATGACTCGTGTCCTGCAAGGAATGCGAAGCACTCTGTATCCTCTTCAAGAAGCATCTTTCCGAGGTTACCATGTCCGAGACCAACCTTTCTCTGATCTGCTACAGATCCGGGAATACAGAATGACTGAAGTCCTTCACCGATAGCAGCAGCAGCGTCAGCAGCTCTCTTGCAGCCTTTTTTGATTGCTATAGCAGCACCGACTGTATAAGCCCATTTTGCATTTTCAAAGCAGATTGGCTGAATGCCTTCAACCATCTTATATACATCTAATCCTGCAGCCTTTGTGATCTCGGCAGCTTCTTCGATAGAGTTGATGCCGTATTCAGCAAGCTTTGCAAGGATCTGTTTTTCTCTTCTTTCATATGATTCAAATAAAGCCATTTTCAGTCGTCCTCCTTACTCTTTTCTAGGATCGATGATCTTAACAGCATCAGCAACACGGCCATACTGACCTTTTGCTTTTTCAAGAGCTGTAGCAGCATCATCACCATTTTTGATAAAGTCCATCATCTTGCCGAAGTTAACGAACTGATATCCGATGATCTCATCATCCTCATCAAGAGCGATACCTGTTACATAACCATCTGTCATTTCAAGATAACGAGGTCCTTTTTTAAGAGTACCATACATTGTACCAACCTGAGAACGAAGGCCTTTTCCAAGATCTTCAAGACCGGCACCGATTGCGAGACCATCCTCTGAAAATGCACTCTGTGAACGTCCGTAAACGATCTGAAGGAATAATTCTCTCATTGCTGTGTTGATAGCATCACAAACAAGGTCTGTATTGAGTGCTTCCATAACAGTAAGTCCCGGAAGGATTTCAGAAGCCATAGCAGCTGAATGAGTCATTCCTGAGCATCCGATAGTTTCTACGAGACACTCCTGGATGATTCCCTCCTTAACGTTTAATGTTATTTTGCAAGCACCCTGCTGTGGTGCACACCAGCCAATGCCGTGTGTAAGACCTGATATGTCCTGAACATCTTTTACTTTTACCCATTTTGCCTGCTCCGGGATAGGTGCAGCACCATGGTGTACGCCCTGATGTACCGGGCACATCAATTCTACTTCTTTAGTATAGATCATTGATAAACTCCTTTCATGTTAAAATACCACCTAAACCGCAATTATTCTCTCATATTAGGAGACATAAATCAAGAATATAAAAGTATATATTTGTTATTTAAGATATATATTTTTTATAAAATTGCGGAAAAGAGAGTATGCAGCTACTTACTTTGACACAGTATTGCTTATAGGCTATATTGTAGAGAAAAGCTTTGTTAAAGGAAATAAAGTACAGGTATGAGCATGACAGCTGATAAGATAAAGAAACATATAACCTTAGGTCTGCTTGCGCATGTTGACGCAGGAAAGACAACACTTACGGAAGCACTTCTATATAATAATAAGATGATAAGAAATCTCGGACGTGTTGATCACAGAGATACATTTCTTGATACAGATCCGATTGAAAGACAAAGAGGAATAACAGTCTCGTCAAAGCAGGCAAGGATAGTTTCAGACAGCTGTGAATATCTGCTGCTTGATACACCCGGACATTCAGATCTTGCAGCTGAAATGGAGAGGACTCTCTGGGTGCTCGACTATGCAATACTTCTTATAAGTGCTCAGGAGGGTATTACAACACAGGTCAGATACCTTTTTAAAATGCTTGAGACATATAATGTGCCGACATTCATTTTTGTGAATAAAACAGACAGCGCAGGCTTTGAAAAAGAAAGACTGATGGACGAAATAAAAAAAGGATTAAGCTCTGCTGCTGTTGATTTTAATAATAAAGATGATGAATTTTATGAGCAGGTGGCTCTTGCGGATGAGAGCCTTTTAAATAAATTTCTTGATGGCGGTGATATTACAAAAGATGATATTGCTTCATTGATAAAAGAAAGAAAGCTTTTTGCAGTAAGATTCGGCTCAGCCTTAAAAAATACAGGCATAGAAGAGCTTTTTGAGGATATAAAAGCATATACAAGAGAAAGCAAATATACAGAAAAGCTTGCTGCCAGAGTTTATAAGGTTACAAGAGACGAAAAAGGAACAAGACTTGTATGGATGAAGCTTACAGGCGGAAAGCTTAGAGTAAAGCAGGTATTGCCATTTAATAAGGATGGCGAGGAGATTGGCGAAAAAGTAGATCAGATAAGGCTTTATTCGGGAAACAGCTATAAGGCAGCTGATGAGGCCGAAGCCGGAATGCTCTGCACTGTTACCGGCATCAGGAACATAAATGCAGGTGATGCTATTGGTGATGAGAAGGAGCTTGGAAGCCTTATAACAGAGCCAATCCTTACATATGAAATAATACATGACGAATCTCTTCAGACGATAATGGTTTATGAGGCGCTGAAGAAAATAGAAGAGGAAGAGCCGAAGCTTAGTGTAAGGCTTTCGCAAAGGACCGGAAAGATTTCAGTCAAGGTTATGGGAAAAGTACAGATGGAAATACTTAAGGTACTTATGAAGTCACGCTTTGATATGGATATAGATTTTGGAACGAGCACCATTGTATATAAGGAAACTATAAAAAAGGCTGTTGAAGGTGTCGGACACTTTGAGCCTCTTAGGCATTATGCGGAAGTGAGGCTTCTTTTGGAACCGCTCGAAAAGGGAAGCGGAATAGTTTTTGAGAACCACTGCAGCAGGGATGAGCTTGATATACATTGGCAGAAGCTTATAATGTCGCATCTGTCAGAAAGAATACATACAGGAATATTGACGGATTCCAATCTCACAGATATGAAGATCTCTCTTGTGGGCGGAAGAGCACATACGAAGCATACTGAGCCGGGTGATTTCCGTCAGGCTACATTCAGGGCTATCAGGCAGGGTCTTATGGAGACTGCAAATGTATTACTTGAGCCTTATTTTAGATTTGTAATTACCATTCCGCAGGAAAACGTCGGAAGAGTGCTTTTTGACCTTAACAGTATGGAGGCCGAAAATGAACCGCCGATAGTTATTGACAATGAATGTCAGATCTTCGGCAAGGGACCTGCATCAAGACTGTCAGGCTATCAGGAAGAGCTTACCGCTTTTACATCCGGCAGAGGCAGGCTTGTCTGCACACTCGCAGGCTATGAGGAATGTAAGGATTCTGAGGATGTCATTGAAAAAATAGGCTATGATGCCGATGCAGATCTCGAAAATCCTTCATCATCAGTATTTTGTTCGCACGGAGCAGGAGTAATTGTTCCGTGGTACAGTGTAAAGGACAGAATGCATACCGAAAGCACAAGCTTTAAGGAGAAAAATGAAGAGGAAAGCTTAGATGCTGTCAAAAACAAAAAAATAAAAAAAGAAAATCTAAGCTTTAAGGAACAGGGCAGCAGGATCGAGGCAAATGAAAAGGAATTAGAGGAAATCTTTTCAAGAACCTACGGAAAAAGAACAGAAAATGCATCACGCCCCGGTTGGAAGAAGGCAAGCAGGCTAATTGATACGCCTGCTGTAACAAAGAAAAAGCAATCAGGCAGAAAGCCGGGCAAGGATTATTTGCTTGTAGACGGGTATAATATCATATTTGCATGGCAGGATCTTAAAGAGATGGCAGATACCGATATCAGCGCGGCAAGAGATAAGCTTATGGATATTATGAGTGATTTTGCCGGAATGCTTTCAGGAGATCTGATACTTGTTTATGATGCATATAAGGTTCCGGGCGGCAGAGAAGCAGTTTCGAAATATCACAATATTTACGTTGTATATACAAAGGAATCTGAAACAGCGGATCAATATATAGAAAAAACAGTGCATGATCTCGGAAAAAACAACAATGTAACTGTTGCTACGTCAGATGGACTCGAGCAGGTGATAGTGCTTGGCGAGGGTGCAGTTAGAATGTCGGCGGATGGACTTTTACAGGCAGTCAAAAACAGCAAAAAGCAGCTGCAGAAGGATTATCTGCAGGGAAGCATAAAGGGAAGAGCATTTCTTTCAGAAATTATTCCTGAAGAAGTACATGCGGCAGTAAGAGAAAAGAAAGATGATATAGATGAAGAAAATATTGAGTAAGGACGAGGCCTTTATGAAGGCTGCCATAACACAGGCTAAAAAGGCCGAAAAGATAGAAGAGGTTCCGATAGGCTGCGTTATTGTTCATGATGATAAGATCATTGCAAGAGGCTATAACAGAAGAAATACAGATCACAATACGCTTTCTCATGCCGAGCTCAATGCAATAAAAAAAGCCAGTAAGGCAATGGGAGACTGGAGACTTGAAGGATGCACGATGTATGTTACGCTTGAGCCGTGTCAGATGTGTGCAGGTGCGCTCGTACAGTCAAGGATAGATAAGGTTGTAATAGGTGCAATGAATCCAAAGGCCGGCTGTGCGGGATCTGTAATGAATATCCTTCAGGCAGAGGGGTTCAATCATAAGGTTGAAATTGAGACAGGTGTGCTTGGAGATGAGTGCAGCTCGATGATGACTGATTTTTTCAGGAGACTTAGAAGCACAAAAATGCAAAAAAAGAAAAGTGTGATTGACGAATAACTATTTAATCAGTATAATTTATAGTCGAGTCAAATAATTGGAGACGTATCGAAGTGGTCATAACGGGGCGCACTCGAAATGCGTTAGCCCTCCGGGGCACGAGGGTTCGAATCCCTCCGTCTCCGCTGAAAAGAAGAGGCTGTTGCATAATGATGCGACAGCCTCTTCTTAAAATTATTTAATCATCACACAAGCTTTATAACAGCAGTATTTGCATATGTCAGCGGTTCATTGTGTATGAAGAAAACCTTTGAGTCGATAGGAGCATATAAGGTTTCGATGACCTCGCTTTCATATGGGTGGATGATATTTGCAAGAGGCTGGCCTACATTTACAACATCACCGGCTTTTACAAGCGGCTCAAATATACCGGATTCCGATGTACGTACAGATACAAGC
>CAVLAA010000064.1:10828-11619 GCA_963660835.1 bacterium | reverse complement strand
CAGTTGGATAGAGCAACGGCCTTCTAAGCCGTGGGTCGGGGGTTCGAATCCCTTCAGGCACGTTGGGCGAGCAGAGTTATAGCACGCTAAACTATATGGTGATATGGTGGGTATGGCGCAGTTGGCTAGCGCGCCAGATTGTGGCTCTGGAGGCCAAGGGTTCGAGTCCCTTTATCCACCCTTTCCTTTTTAATTAGGGCTATCGCCAAGCGGTAAGGCACAGGACTTTGACTCCTGCATTCGCTGGTTCGAATCCAGCTAGCCCAGTTTTTCACTAGGGATAGGGAAAAGAAATAATGAGGGCGTGTAGCTCAGGTGGTAGAGCACTTGACTTTTAATCAAGTTGTCCGGGGTTCGAATCCCCGCACGCTCAGTATAGTTAAGTTTTATGCGGTTTAGAAGTATTTTGTTTCTAGATCGCATTTTTGATTTTCGCTAGATTTTTCTTCGCTTCACTAGTAATCAAGTAGTATAGGAAATAGAAAGTAGGGATGATGAAAATTTTTCTTTAAAATTTATGAAATAAATGCTTGACATTCTGTAAATTAATTGATATACTAAGCAAGCAGTCAACGAGAGAGCTGAAATCATAAGATGAATATGAGTTCGGAGATTCGTGTGAATGTATATAGTATATTTGCGGATGTGGCGGAATTGGCAGACGCGCTAGATTTAGGTTCTAGTGTCTACGACGTGCAGGTTCAACTCCTGTCATCCGCATTGATAAATAGCGATTTAGATATTTTTTCTAAATCGTTTTTTTTTTTTTTTTATTTTTCGCTAGATTTTTT
>CAVLAA010000064.1:0-10818 GCA_963660835.1 bacterium | reverse complement strand
ACCGTGCAGGTTCAAGTCCTGTCAGCCGCATAAAAAAGAGGGTTATTAAAACCCTCTTTTTTCTTTATCATTTCAATTTCCCGGAAGATAATCCTGTCCGCGCATAAGTATCCTTGGACCGCCTGTATGCTCTATATATTCCTTCGTTATGATCACTTCTCCGATGTTGTCGTCCTTAGGAACCTCATACATTATATCGAGCATATATTCCTCTAAGACTGTTCTTAGCGCTCTCGCACCTGTATCCACCTCAAGTGCTCTTTTAGCTATTGAATACAGTGCATCATCTTCAAAGGTAAGCTTGACTTCATCCATCTCAAGAAGCTTTTCATACTGCTTGAGTATCGCATTTCTAGGCTCCTTTAATATCTTTACAAGCATTTCCTCATCAAGACTTTGAAGAGTTGTAAGTATTGGAAGTCTTCCTAAAAATTCCGGTATCATGCCAAATTTTCTAAGATCCTCCCATGTGCTTTGCAAAAGGATATCCTTGTCCGATACATGCTCATCTTTAAGCTCTGATTTGAAGCCTATAGCTGCTGTCTTGTTGAGTCTTTCTCTTATTATCTCATCGAGACCCGAAAAAGCACCTCCGACAATAAACAATATATTTTTTGTATTTACTGTAGTAAGCGGTACCATAGCATTTTTATTTGTTGCTCCTACAGGAACCTCTATCTCACTGCCCTCAAGCAGCTTTAAAAGTCCCTGTTGGACAGCCTCTCCGCTTACATCTCTTTGATTGGTGTTTTTCTTTTTTGCGATCTTATCTATTTCATCGATAAATACGATTCCCTGCTGCGCTCTGTCTACATCGTTGTCTGCTGCAGCAAGAAGCTTGCTGATAACGCTCTCCACATCATCTCCGATATATCCTGCTTCAGTCAATGATGTTGCATCTGTGATCGCAAGAGGAACATTCAAGATCCTGGCCAGTGTCTGCACAAGATAGGTTTTACCGCTTCCGGTTGGTCCTATCATGAGCATATTTGATTTCTGTATCTCTACATCACTGCTTTCATTTGACAGTATTCTTTTGTAGTGATTATAAACTGCTACAGATATCACTTTCTTAGCCTGCTGCTGTCCTATTATATAATCATCTAACTGGGCTTTTATCTTATGTGGTGCCGGAATGTTTGCAAATTCAAGCTTCGGAGCCTTTTCCTTTGGCTTTTCCTTACGCTTTTTTACCTGCTGATTTCTTGGTATCTGAGCAGATGCGATCATATCAGCTATATTCAGATCCGAAGGGATATTTGACATCATATCGGACAGATTAAGCGGACTTCTCTGCATTGCATCCATGCTTTTTTGCATGCAGTCAGCACATACATACATATTGTAGCCGAAATTCATAAGCTTCCCGGCTTTGCTTTCAGGCCTGCGACACATAAAACAAACCTTTTCAAATTCATCTGTGTCATCCTTGCCATCTGTTTTTTTTTCTTCAGTGTCAACTATCTCATCAGTTTTATCTAGTTTGTCTGACATTCACTATTCCTCATTACTCATTTTTCTGTTACTGAACAACGGCTTTGTATTGTCACTTTCTCCAATAGCTACCTTATAGATACTTTCCATCTCAAGATCAAGATAATAGCTTCTAAGCGCACATCTGAGCAATGATTCCTCTATAATAGGCATCTCCGGAAGATTCTTTTTATAGAGTATCTTATGCTCAAGGCTTGCCCACCAGTCCATTGCAATTGTCCTGAACTGAACCTCAACTGTCATAACCTTTTTGTGATCATGAAGGAATATAGGCAAAGCTACTATCAAATGCAGACTCCTGTATCCGTTAGGCTTGGGATTGAGCATGTAGTCTTTCTTTTCGACAAGAATTACATCATCCTGCATTAAAAGCGCATCAGCCAGCTGATAAAGATCTGACGGAAACGAGCAAATAACTCGTATTCCGGCAACATCATTTATATATCTTTCAAGACTCTCGATTGTCAGATCGAGTCCCTTTCTTTCCAGCTTCTCAAGAATGCTCTCAGGTGTTTTTAATCGAGTTTTTACCGATTCGATCGGGTTTCTGTCAAATTTGAGAGACAACTCCTCCTGCAGCACATTGAACTTGGTTGTGACCTCCATAAGTGCACATCTGTAATATGCCATCAGTTCCTTGAACTGATCCTCATTTTCCAAAAGCCACTTATACATTCTCTGTGATAATTCAGTTTTTCTTTGTTTTGATAGTTTCTTATCCAATCGTGGATCACCCCGTGATCATTTAATCATTTGTTCCAAAATAGATGGTATAGCTGAAATAGCATCCGGTATCTTTGATGCATCCTTTCCGCCTGCAGATGCCATATTAGGGCGTCCGCCGCCGCCTCCGCCGACAATAGCTGCTGCCTGCTTTACAATATTTCCGGCATGTGCACCTGCCTTAACAGCTGCATCGGTTGCCATTGCGCAAAGGCTTACCTTTCCATCTTTTGAAGATGCAAGTACAACAACACCTTCTCCTAATTTTTCTTTAAGGCTGTCTCCTAAGCCTCTAAGACCGTTCATATCCTGATCCGGAACGGCTACAGCAAGAAGCTTTGTACCTTTAATATCCTTGACTGAGTCCATTACATCTGCAACAGCCTCATTTGCAAGCTTACTCTTTAACGATTCATTTTCAGAGCTTAAAGCTTTGTTTTCATCTATCAGTTTACCGATCCTTGTCTCTATCTCATCGACAGATGTTTTAAGAAGAGCTGCACTCTTATCGAGCTTTGCCTCAACATCTGCATAATGAGCTATTACATTTCTTCCGGTTAATGCTTCTATACGTCTTACTCCAGCAGCTATACCGGCCTCAGAAATGATCTTAAAGGCTCCTATCTGTGATGTATTGCTTACATGTGTACCACCGCAAAGTTCTATGGAATATCCGCCCATATTTACGACGCGAACCTTTTCTCCATACTTTTCACCAAAAAGTGCCATGGCACCTGTTTTCTTGGCTTCCTCAAGGTTCATTACATCGGTCTTTACTTCATACTGTTCTTCTATTGCATCATTTACAAGCTTCTCTACTTCTTCTACCTCATCAGCTGTCATGGCCTGAAAATGAGAAAAGTCAAAACGAAGTCTTGTTGGTGTTACAAGTGAACCCTTCTGCTCTACATGTGAACCAAGAACCGTCTTTAATGCCTTCTGCAAAAGATGTGTAGCCGAATGATTCTTACAGGTATCTCTTCTTCCCTGCTTATCAACAGACATCAAAACATCATCATTTACTGAAAGCATTCCTGCTGTCATAACTCCGACATGTCCTTCTCTGCCGCCGCGAAGCTTTATTGTTTTTTCTACTTTAAAGTTTCCGTTTGCATTGGAGATAACACCCGTATCACCTTCCTGGCCACCCATTGTTGCGTAGAATGGTGTCTTATCTGTAACTATAGTTCCTCTTTCGCCTTCCATCAGCGAGTCTCTAAGTTCATTTTCATCAGTTATAACAACTATCTTTGATTCAGCAGAAAGGCTGTCATATCCTATAAACTCTGTTGTAACAGACGGATCGATCTTGTCATATACAGTTGCATCCTCTCCCATATAATTGGAAGTCTTTCTTGCTCCTCTTGCCTTCTCCTGCTGAGCCTTCATAGATGCTTTGAAGCCTTCTTCATCTATTGTATATCCTTTTTCCTCGAGGATCTCCTTTGTAAGATCAAGCGGGAATCCATATGTATCATAAAGCTTGAACGCATCATCACCGGAAAGTACTTTTTCTCCTGAAGCATTCATCTTATCCTCGATCTCTGATAATATCCTGAGGCCCTGATCGATAGTTTTATTAAACTGACTTTCCTCATTTTCAAGCACTCTGAAAATAAAATCCTGCTTCTCTTCCAGTTCAGGATATCCGTCCTTGCTTCCTGATATAACTGTCTTTGCAAGCTCAGCCAAGAAAAGATGATCTATTCCAAGGATTCTTCCGTGACGTGCAGCACGTCTTATAATACGTCTTAAGACATATCCTCTTCCTTCATTTGAAGGCATGATTCCGTCGGATATCATAAATGTAGCCGAACGTATATGATCTGTTATAAGACGTATTGAAATATCATCGTTATCATTTGCATGATAGGTTTTGCCTGCAGCATCACATACAGCATTTCTGAGTGACTGAAGTGTATCTACATCAAATATAGAATCTACATCCTGCACTACAACAGCAAGTCTCTCGAGTCCCATACCGGTATCGATATTCTTATTTTTCAGTTCTGTATAATTTCCGTGACCATCATTGTCAAATTGTGTAAATACGTTATTCCAAACCTCCATATATCTGTCACAATCACAGCCTACATGGCAATCCGGCTTTTTGCATCCGTATTTCTCACCACGGTCATAATATATCTCAGAGCAAGGTCCGCAAGGTCCGCTGCCATGTTCCCAGAAATTATCTTCTTTTCCAAAACGATAGATCCTGTCTGCAGCAACACCTATTTTTTTATTCCATATATCAAATGCTTCATCATCATCTTTGTATACCGAAGGATATAGTCTGTCAGGATCAAGTCCTACAACCTCTGTAAGGAATTCCCATGACCATGAAATAGCCTCGTTCTTAAAATAATCTCCAAACGAAAAGTTTCCGAGCATTTCAAAAAATGTACCATGACGTGCTGTCTTTCCTACATTTTCTATATCACCTGTACGTATACATTTCTGGCATGTAGCCACCCTTCTTCTCGGCGGGATCTCTGCACCTGTAAAGTATGGCTTCAAAGGTGCCATTCCTGCATTTATGAGAAGCAGACTGTTGTCATTGTGCGGAACAAGCGAAAAGCTCTTCATCACAAGATGTCCCTTGCTTTCAAAAAAATCCAGGAACATTTTTCTTAATTCATTTACACCATATTTTTCCATAATATCCTCCGATATAAACGCGCTAAATTATGCAAGCGTTATCTTTCTGAAATTCTTTTTTCCCTTCTTTAAAAGAATACCTTCTGCAAGCTTATCTGCACTAACTACTGCCTTTACATCGGATATCTTTTCTCCGTCTATAGAAACACCGCCCTGCTCGATAGCACGCCTTCCGTCTGATCTTGTCTTTGCAAGAGTAGATTTAACAAGAAGAGAAATAACATCTATCTCATCATCTGTGAGCTCATCCTTTGAGATTTCTGTTGTAGGAGTATTTGAATCATCTGCTCCTCCTGCAAAAAGTGCCTTTGCTGCACTTTGAGCCTTTGATGCTTCATCCTCTCCATGAACAAGCTTTGTAAGTTCAAATGCAAGGATCTCTTTAGCTGTATTGAGCTGGCTTCCTTCCCATTTGTCCATTTCGTCTATCTGTTCAAGCGGCAGGAATGTAAGCATTCTTAAGCATTTTAATACATCTGCATCTGCAACATTTCTCCAGTACTGATAAAACTCATATGGTGTTGTTTTATTCGGATCGAGCCATACAGCTCCTGACTGTGTTTTTCCCATCTTCTTACCCTCTGAATTCAATAAAAGGGTAATAGTCATTGCATTTGCATCCTTCTGAAGTTTTCTTCTTATCAGATCAGTTCCTCCAAGCATGTTGCTCCACTGATCATCTCCTCCAAACTGCAGATTGCAGCCATAGCGCTTATAAAGCTCAAGAAAATCATAGCTTTGCATGAGCATATAGTTAAATTCAAGGAAGCTGAGTCCCTTTTCCATTCTCTGCTTATAACATTCTGCACGAAGCATCTGATTTACAGAAAAGCATGGTCCTATATCTCTTATGAATTCAACATAATTAAGACCAAGAAGCCAATCCGCATTATTTACCATTTCAGCTTTTCCTTCACCAAATTCAATGAATCGGCTCATCTGCTTTTTAAAGCAGTCACAGTTATACTGTATCGTCTCCTTTGTCATCATTGATCGCATGTCTGATCTTCCTGAAGGATCTCCTATCATTGCAGTTCCTCCTCCAATAAGTGCGATCGGTCTGTTTCCGGCCATCTGCAGCCTTTTCATAAGACAAAGTGCCATAAAATGTCCAACATGCAGACTGTCTGCAGTAGGGTCAAATCCTATATAAAAAACTGCCTTTCCATTGTCTATGAGTTCTCTTACTGTTTCTTCATTGGTTACCTGCGCAATAAGTCCTCTTGCGACCAGCTCATCATATATTTTCACGGTTATTCCTCCTGATTTTTATCTGAAAGCATACTTTTTTATTGTAACAATGCCATATAATAATGTCAATGATGCCACACTCAAAAGCTTTTCTGATCTAATACAGCATTTTTATTTTTATCTGTTAAGCTTCCAAATAATCCTTTATCTTTCCGAAAATAATATCCATGAGTCTTTTTCTTGTACTTATGCCTGCCCATCCTATATGCGGTGTAACTATCAGCTTTGTGCTGTCCTTTATATCAAATAACGGATTGTCACTTGTCATAGGCTCTTTTGTCAGTACGTCAAGACCGGCTGCTGCTATCTCGCCGTTTTTCAGTGCATCTGCAAGATCCTTCTCAACAACTATCGGTCCTCGTCCTACATTTATAAATATTGCCGTATTCTTCATTTTTTTGAATGCAGCTTCATTCATCATACCCTCTGTCACATCATTTAAGGGCGCATGAACCGAAATTATATCTGATTTTGCAAGAAGAGTATCAAGGTCAACCCTGTCATAGCCTGCCTGGCTGTTTTTTCCGGATGTTGAATAGTATATAACCTCGCATCCAAATGCCTTTGCTATATCTGCAACTCTTCTTCCTATTGTTCCAAGTCCGATTATACCCCATGTCTTTGAGCTAAGCTCATCGAATGAAGCGTCAAAGTGAGTGAACATATTGCTTTTTATATATTCACCGCTCTTGACATAATTATCATAATATGAAAGCTTTTCAAGAAGATACAAAACCATCGCAAACGTATGCTGAGCTACACATTCTGTCGAATATCCTGCAACATTTGTCCATTTAATGTTTCTTTTTTCAAGATATTCCTTGTCGAGATTATTTGTTCCTGTAGCTGTAAGGCATATAAGTTTCAGGTTTTTGCACTCCTTAAGTGTACTTTCATTCATCGGAACCTTATTCGTAATACAGATATCGGCATCTCTTAATCTTTCAGGCACCTCTTCAGGTGCTGTAAGCCCATAGGTTATTACTTCACCAAATACATTAAATCTCTCATAATCTATGTCATTTCCGACTGTTGCCGTATCTAAAAACACTAATTTCAAAATATTATCTCCATTTCAAAGTATTGAATTCAAAAGGTATTTTATCTGCATTATCTAAAGCACCATGTATCCCGTTCGGTACATGGTGCTTTTGATCTGTTCAAAGATATTCTTAATATATGGTTAAACCATAAATTTTATTTCCCGCCCTGAAGGAGCATATTTGATAACCTCAACTCCCGCAGATTTAAGCATACGCATTGAAGCCAGAACCGCTGCTGAATCAGGATATTTGTTGACTTCATAAATGAGAGTTTTTATTCCTGCCTGAATTATTGCCTTGGCACATTCATTGCATGGAAACATAGAAACATAAAGCTTCGATCCCTCAAGTGAGCCTCCTCTGTAATTGAGAATGGCATTTAACTCACTATGTGTCACATAAAGATATTTTGTTTTTAACGGATCCTCTTCGTCTCTGCTCCATGGATATTCATCATCAGAGCACCCCTTAGGGAATCCATTATAGCCCATTGAAAGGATTTTATTGTCCTGACTGACTATACATGAGCCTACCTGTGAATTAGGATCCTTAGAACGCATGCCTGCAAGCTTTGCAACTGCCATAAAATATTCATCCCAGCTTATGTAGTCTGTTCTCTTTTCGCTCATATGCTTTACCTCTTAATGAATATCAATCTTCGATCATTGAAATTCTCTTAACGTGACGCTCTCCGTTTGAAAATGGTGTATCAAGGAAAGTATCTACGATCTTAAGAGCAAGTCCTGCACCAACAACTCTTCCGCCGAATGCAATTATATTTGCATTATTGTGTTCTCTTGTAGCCTGTGCTGAAAAGCAATCTGAAACAACAGCTGCGCGGATTCCTTTAACCTTATTTGCTGCAATTGAGATTCCGATACCTGTTCCGCAGATCAGGATTCCCTTATCACATTCACCGCTTACAATAGCCTCTGCAACCTTTTTTCCGTATACAGGATAATCACAAGACTCCTTGCTGTATGTGCCGTAATCCTTATATTCAAGTCCTCTCTCCTCAAGATGGGCTTTTACCTCCTGCATAAGATCATATCCGCCATGATCACATCCTAAAGCTATCATTTTCTTTTTTCCTCCCTGGTTTTACCCTTTTAAATGTATTATTTTTTGCCCCGCCGCTTTAAGCAGACGATTCATAATGGCCGTACCTAGATTTTCTGTGTTGAATGCCTCTGAATATATATATTCAGTTCCCAGACTGTCAAGCTTCCTTAAAGCATCAAAGAGATGTCTTGCTATATCCTCCTCTTTTTCATAGCTTCCGAGTGTCAACACTATTCCGTTTTTGTAATATTTTCTGTTTTCCATGGCACAAAGGACTGCTGTCCTTTTGCCTTCGTTTATTTTAGAAGAAACAAGCTCATTTATCTTATTTGCTACAGCATCCCTGTCACCGTCAATTACAGTTACATCTCCTTTCGGAGCATAATGCCTGTATTTCATACCCGGTGCTTTGGGCTTTACCTTGCTTGTGCTGTCGATTATAGCCTTATCAATATCAACACTGCCTATGATCTTTGCAATCTGATCGGCATTATAATAGCCGGGTCTAAGTACCATCGGTTCCTTAGACGTAAAATCCACTATAGTTGATTCCAGACCTATATCTGTTTCTCCTGCATCTATGATCATGTCTATCCTGTCAGAAAGATCTTCAATAACATGCTCTGCCCTTGTAGGGCTCGGGCGGCCGGATATATTTGCACTTGGCGCAGCAACATATCCTCCTGCTGCTATGATAAGCTCTCTTGCAACCATGTGACTTGGAAATCTGACTGCAACTGTCTCTAAACCGCCGGTTGTCTCATATGGGACGACATCACTTTTATTAAATATCATAGTAAGCGGTCCGGGCCAGCATTTTTCTCCGAGGATTCTGGCTTTTTGTGGGATTTCCTTTACTATCAAAGGCAAATCCTCCCATTTTGCAATATGTACAATGAGCGGATTGTCAGATGGTCTTCCCTTAGCTGCATATATCTTCTCTGATGCTGTTTTGTCAAGTGCATTTCCTCCGAGTCCATAGACTGTTTCAGTAGGAAACGCTACCAGACCTCCTTTTTTTAATATATCTCCGGCTTTTTTCATAAGCTCCTTGTCGGGAGCATTTCTGTCTGTCTTTATAATTTCTGCCTTCATCAAAATACGCCCTGCTCTTGATCAATCTTCGTCAAATTCTATATCAAAGCCAGTCTCATCTTCATCATCATTTAGATTTCCGGAAATTTCATGTATAGACTTAAATGACTGCATAAATTTATGCTGTACCTGATTTACCAGCTGAATAAGCTCATTTGTTTCTTCCTGAAGGCTTTCGTAACGTTTCTTTCCGTCTGAAATTATCCTGTCAACCTCTCCTTGAGTCTTATCAATCTGACTCTGTGCCTTTTTATTTGCCTCGGAAATTATCTTCTCGCTCCTCTGCTTGGCATTATCTACTATCTGTCTGCTCTTTTGAGTTGCTTCTTCAAGGATCTTTGTACTGTTCGAATTGGCATCATCTAAAATTTTCGCACTATTCGAATTTGCATCATCGATTATCTTTTCCGACTTGATCCTTGATTCGTAAACGATCTTTCCTATTGTGTTATAATTGTCTATATAGCTCTGATATTTATCCTTGATATCAGCTTTCAGAGTATCTATTTCTCTATTCTTCTCAGCAATAAGAGTTTCTCTTTTTTCTATACCTTCTTTGTAATCGTTTATTTCTTTATCTTTTTCTTCCAGTTTTTTTGTATATTCATCTATAAGAATGTTTATCTTATCCTGAACATCCTCTTTATCATAGCCTCCCATTATAGAGGTTTTTATTTCATCAAAATTATATTCTGCCATGGTAGTTCCCCTTTCGTATATAATCCCCTGATCTGATCTTCAGCCAAGACAGCTTTCCCATACTGCCCAAACATCCTGTGTCTCAGTGCCAATCCTCCACGCACTTGCTCCTGCAAGATTATATTTTGAGATCAGGTTAAGCTTAAGTTCAAGTGATCTTGCATCCTCTACCCATATAGAATATGTAGCTTCATTATCAGCAGCACTTCCTACATATTGTCCTACTGAATCATCCCATGTGGTAGTTATTCCATGCTCATCGATAAAATCCTGGATTTTTGTCATATCCAGATTTTCTGATTCAAAGCCTGTCGATCCGAATTTCTCCGTCCATCCTCTTGTATAAAAAGGAACAGCAAGTACAGTTTTATTAGCTGCCACTTCTGATATAGTATCAGTTACTCCCTGTTCAACAAATGGAAGAGAAGCTACAGATCCGATCTCTTCAGATGAAGCCGTATGCTCATCATATCCCATTATTATAACATAATCTACGATTTTTGACTGCTCTGCTCTTTTGTAATACTTTGTATACGTCGGAACATAATTATCTGTAGATATTATCAGTCCATATGGAGAAGCCGCAATCTTAAGTTCTCTTAAAAATTGCAGATATGCCGGAGCCTGTGCTCTTGTTATAGTCTCAAAATCAATATTAATGCCTTCAAGCGAATAATCAACACAGGTTTGTATAAGTTGGCTGATGCATCTTTGTCTGTTTTCTTTATTTGATATTATCTCTCCGGTTGAGCTGTCATCACCCGAATAATCAGATACGAGTGCCCATATAGAC
>CAVLAA010000063.1:6761-11661 GCA_963660835.1 bacterium | reverse complement strand
GGAAAAAGCACACTTTTTAATGCAATTACAGGAACGGCAAATGCGCAGGCGGCAAACTATCCATTTTGCACGATCGAACCGAATACAGGAGTAGTTGCAGTCCCGGATGAAAGACTCGATAAGCTTTGCGAAATCTGGGATCCGGATAAAAAGACACCTGCAGTTGTTGAATTCGTTGATATTGCCGGACTTGTAAAGGGTGCATCAAAGGGTGCAGGACTAGGCAATAAGTTCTTAGGACATATAAGAGAATGTGATGCTATCATCCATGTAGTACGCTGCTTTGACAATGAAAATATCACACATGTTGTTGAGGATGCTACAAAGCCGGCACCTGTTGATCCGGACGGCGATATCGAATGCATTGATCTTGAACTTATTTTGTCAGATCTTGAGATGGCACAGAACAGACTTGCAAAATTTGCAAAGGCAGCAAAGACAGGAAATAAGGATGCAAAAGCAGAGGTTGCAATGCTTGAGCCTTTGGTAGCGCATCTTGAGAAGGGATTGAGTGCAAGAACATTTGAATTTGATGAAAAGGATGAGACACAGCAGCTTGCACTTAAAGAGCTTGGTCTGCTTTCAAAAAAGCCTATCATATATGCATGCAATATGGACGATGACGGAGCATCGGATCCGGAATCAAATAAATACTACCAAATTGTAAAAAAACGTGCGGATATCGAAGGAGCCGAGGTGATCCCGATATGTGCAAAGACAGAGGAAGAGCTTTCAGAGCTTGATGATGAAGAAAGAGCAGAGTTCATGGAGGATCTTGGCATGAAGGAATCCGGACTCGACAGGCTTATAAAGGCAAGCTATTCACTTCTCGGACTCATTTCATATCTTACAGATGGCAAGAAGGAATGCCGTGCATGGACTATTAAAAAAGGAACAAAGGCTCCGCAGGCAGCAGGAAAGATACATTCTGATTTTGAGAAGGGCTTTATAAGAGCACAGGTTTGCAGCTTTGATACTCTTATGGAGTGCGGTGGTAAAATGGCTGAGGTAAAGGCAAGAGGTCTTTATCGTTCAGAAGGCAAGGAATATGTTGTAAAGGATGGAGATATAATCGAATTCTTATTCAACGTTTAATGCTTAGATGTCAGACCCCGGAGGCTGTTCCTCCGGGTTTTTTTTGAAAGGAAAGAAATATAATGGATAAAATAATTTCACAGCTTGCCGCAGAGCTTGGCAAGCCGGAGAATGCGGTAAGCAATGTAGTAAAGCTTTTAGATGAAGGAAATACCATTCCATTCATTGCAAGATACAGAAAAGAAATGCATGGTGCAATGGATGACACATCATTGAGACAGCTTGAGGAAAGATTAAAATATATTCGCAATCTGAATGACCGTAAAGATGAAGTCAGAAAGGCTATAGAAGCGCAGGATAAGCTTACTAAGGAGCTTGAAGCGCAGATCGAACGCGCAGCTACATTATCAGAGGTTGAGGATATATACAGACCTTATAAGCAAAAGAGAAGAACACGTGCATCGATCGCAAAAGAAAAAGGCTTAGAACCTCTTGCAAATGCAATTTTTGAGCAGAAGCTAAGTGCGGATGAATTAAAGAAGCTTGCTAATGAAAGCATCGATCCTGAAAAAGGAGTTGAAAATATTGAGGATGCATTATCAGGTGCATCGGACATTATAGCGGAAATGGTTTCGGATAATGCAGATATAAGAAAAGCATTAAGAGCAGAAATGCAGAAAAAGGGCGAGCTTACATGTACATCAGCAAAGGATGAGGATTCGGTCTACAGTTCTTATTATGAATTTACAGGAAAAATAGAAAAGCTTGCCGGACACCAGATACTTGCGATCAACAGAGGAGAAAAGGAAGGCTTCCTAAAGGCAGCGGTAACTATTGATAGAGATGCTGCGCTTTCATTAATAGAAAGAAAATTGATCAAAAATAATTCAACCACGAGAGAATTTCTTATTAATTCAATAGAGGACGGATATGACAGACTGTTAGCTCCATCTATGGCAAATGAGATTAGGGCTGCGCTTACAGAGGAGGCAAGTGACGGTGCGATAAAAAACTTTTCTTTGAATCTTAAGCCGCTTTTGCTTCAGCCTCCTGTAAAGGGAAAGGTAACGATGGGGCTTGATCCGGGATATAGAATGGGCTGTAAGGTTGCTGTTGTAGATGCTACTGGAAAGGTACTTGATACAACAGTAGTTTATCCGGCGCTCGATGAGAAGAAAAAGAATGATGCCATAGTTGCATTAAAAAAGCTTATAGACAAACATTCAGTTGAGCATATAGCGATAGGAAACGGAACAGCCTCAAGAGAGACAGAGCAGATGACAGCAGAGCTTTTGAAGCAGTGTCCCGGAGTTTCATATATGATAGTCAGCGAAGCAGGTGCGTCGGTATATTCGGCATCAAAGCTTGCTGCAGAGGAATTTCCTCAGTTTGATGTGAATTTGAGAAGTGCGGTTTCTATTGCAAGACGTCTGCAGGATCCGCTTGCGGAGCTGGTAAAAATAGAGCCAAAAGCAATCGGTGTAGGTCAGTATCAGCATGATATGCCGCAGAAGAAGCTTGATGAAAGCCTGAATGCAGTTGTCGAGGATTGTGTTAATGCTGTCGGAGTGGATGTAAATACAGCATCGCCTTCACTCCTGCAAAGGGTTTCGGGACTTACGTCTGCAACGGCAAAAAATATTGTTGCATACAGAGAAGCAAACGGAGCATATACATCAAGAAAACAGCTTCTTAAGGTTCCGAAACTCGGACCGAAGGCATTTGAGCAATGTGCAGGATTTCTAAGGATACCTGAAAGTGATAATGTACTCGACAATACATCAGTGCATCCTGAAAGCTATGAGGCTGCACTAAAACTTCTTGAGCTTTGTGGATTTAAGCTTGAGGATGTGAAAAATAACAATATTGTCGGTCTGTCACTTATATTGAAGCAGTATGGTATTGAGAAAGCGGCCAATGAATGCAAAATAGGAGTTCCTACTCTTGAGGATATTTTAAAAGAAATCCAAAAGCCCGGAAGAGACCCGAGAGAGGCACTTCCGCCGCCGGTATTTAGGACCGATGTGCTTGATATGAAGGATTTAAAGAGTGGTATGAGGCTTAAAGGAACCGTAAGAAATGTAATAGATTTCGGGGCATTTGTCGACATAGGAGTCCATCAGGATGGATTGGTTCATATATCGGAAATAAGCAGCAGATACATTAAGCATCCGAGTGAAGTCCTTACAGTAGGAGATGATGTGGATGTAGTTGTTTTATCTGTTGATGAAAAGAAGAAAAGGATATCATTATCGATAAAACAGGCGGAAAATTCCTGATATACGTGAAGAGCGTTTTGTAGTAAAATAATCACAAGATACCGGGGTCAAAAGGTCAAATCACAAAATATCCTTTAAACCCACCATTATATACATTAAAGGAGACAAAAGTTATGGGCGAGTATTTATTTTCAAATGAGCATATTATTTCCTGGCTTCGTTATTTTGCAGAAAATACGCAGATAGATCTTGAAAGAGTTAAGATTCTTGACATTACAAGAAAGAATAAAAATCTAATTCCTACTGTTGAATCTCACAGATACGTTCTTGTATTTACAGAAGCGGGTCATCCGGATATTTTCTACAGAATGTTCAATGCCGGACTTGGAGAGTGCACTGTTATTTATAATGATGGAAGCGAACCACAAGGACCTGTTAAGCAGTCAAAGGTATATGACATGCTTAACAGAGGAATAAATTCATCAGCAGGAATGCTTATATTAAACGAAAATGCAAGAAGCACATTTAAATTCGGAATGGACAATCAGGCATTTGCAAGCGGCTCTGTAAGATACGTAGGCTCTGAGATAAGAGCGGTTATCTTAAGCAAAATGCAGATAAATGAGCGTAAAAATGTATGTGTGATATCAGGTGAGTCTATAGCTGTAGAGTCAGCTATCCTTGCAGGTGAAGGCACAGTTATAGCTGTTGAATACAGCGGCCGAGACAGACAGACCTTAGAGGAAAATGTAAATCAGTTCGGACTCAATAACATCCATATAATAGATCATGTGGATGAGGAAGCTATGGGCGATCTTCCTGTACCGGATGTAACAATGCTTGTTGCATCTGCCAGCATGGAGCAGGAAATGGAATATATGCTCAAGATAAATCCTGAAATGGAATTTGTTATCTATACGCTTGATTTCAAGGTTGCGTCCCAGATAGAGAGCATATTTGAAAAATTAGGTCTTGGAGAGCCTGATGTAACACAGATCCAGGTTTCAAAGCTGAGCAGCAAGCATACATTTGATACACAGCCGGCACCTTGGATCATTACAAGAAAGTTAGGCTAAGACAACATGCATAAAAAATAAAGTTAGCAAATGCTTGGTATTGACAGTGTTGCACAAAGATGATATTTTACATGGAATATACAAAAAAGATGCTCCGTCAGAAGTGTAAAATACGTAACGACTTTTTTGTATAATAATGAAATACAGGAATCGTGTCTGCACGATCGTATTATATTGACGGCTCATACAGTCATCGGAGCAAAGTAGTATGAAAACCGTTAGACGGGTAAAATTCATCATTATATTTCGAAAGGAGACTGAAACTATGGGTAAAAAAGGATTAGGATTATTTTTCGGAGGATTATTATTCGGAACAGCAGGAATAAAGGTTCTTTCAAGCAAGGATGCAAAGAAGGCTTATACTCATTGTACAGCTGCAGTATTTCGTGCTAAGGACTGTGTAATGAAGGGGGTTACTACACTTCAGGAAAACTGTGCTGATATCGTAGCTGACGCAAAGGAGATCAATGCAAACAGAGCTGCCAAAGAGGAAGCAGAGGTTGTAGAGGATACTTCTAAAGAGGAAGCAGAGGAAGCATAAATCATGAAATGTAAAATAGTACATGAAAG
>CAVLAA010000063.1:0-6728 GCA_963660835.1 bacterium | reverse complement strand
ACTGAAGCAGGCTGATATCCTTGAAGCATATCTGCTTACTATCAAGGAAATAGATCAGGCTGCTGTTCACGAGAGAACCTGCTGTATAGTTATACAGTATATAGGAGATCGTGATAAGGTACTTAAAGCTTTGAGCAGGTTTGATTACAATGCACCCGGTATGGAAGATCTTCTTCCTATGCATTCGAGCAGGGAGATGAACAGATATTACCAGGAAAAGCTTGTAGGAACCGTAACAGGAAAGGTACTGCGAACAGTTTTCCTTCCTGTGCCTGTTCAGATCGCAATAACCGTATGTAAATCCATTCCATATATATTTAAGGGGATCAAGTGTCTTATAAACAGAAAGATGAAGGTAGAGGTACTGGATGCTGTTTCAATAGGAGTATCTATTATCAGAGGTGATTTTTCTACTGCCGGATCTGTAATGTTCCTTCTGAGAATAGGAGAGATCCTTGAGGAGTGGACACGTAAAAAATCAATGGATGATCTTGCAAGATGCATGTCCTTAAATATCGATAAGGTTTGGATGAAGAAGGATAACGAAGAGATCTTAATTCCTATAAACCAGATAAAGGCAGGGGATGAGGTTGTTGTCCGCATGGGAAATATAATTCCGCTTGATGGAGTTATAGTAGACGGCGATGTAACAGTCAATCAGTCATCACTTACAGGAGAGTCTATCCCTGTAGCTAAGCATCCGGGTACAAATGTATATGCCGGAACAGTAGTTGAAGAAGGCGAATGTACAATAAGAGTAATCCATCAGAGCGGTGAAGGAAGATATGACAAGATAGTATCAATGATCGAGGACTCTGAGAGATTCAAATCATCGGCTGAAAGCAAGGCATATGCTCTTGCAGACAAGCTTGTTCCTTATACATTGCTTGGAAGTGGACTTACATATTTATTTTCAAGAAATGTTACAAGGGCACTTTCTGTTCTTATGGTCGATTTTTCATGTGCACTTAAGCTTTCAATGCCTATAACAGTGCTTTCGGCAATGAGAGAAGCAGGCACTTATCATATGTCAGTAAAAGGCGGAAAGTATCTTGAAGCAATTGCAGAGGCTGATACAATAGTATTTGACAAAACAGGAACACTTACCTACGCATGTCCGAGGGTTGCTGATATTGTTCCATTTGGAGATTACAAAGAAGATGATATGCTTCGTGTAGCGGCTTGCCTTGAAGAGCATTTCCCTCATTCAATGGCAAATGCAGTTGTCAGGGAAGCAAAGAACAGAGGACTTCAGCATGAGGAAATGCATACAAAGGTTGAATATATAGTTGCACACGGAATTTCAAGTACTGTGCAGGATGAGCAGGTTGTTATCGGAAGTGCACACTTTGTATTCGAGGATGAAAAATGCATTATTCCTGAAGGTGAAAAAGACAAATTCGATGCACTGCCTCCGCAGTGGTCACATTTATATCTTGCAATAGGCGGAGTTCTGGCAGCAGTTATATGTATTTCGGATCCGCTTAGATCAGAGGCAAAGGAAGTTGTAAGCCAGCTAAAGAAAGCAGGCTTTAAGAAAGTTGTCATGCTTACAGGAGACAGCGAGAGAACAGCTGCTGCTATTGCAAAGGAAGTAGGAGTCGATGAATATCGTTCAGAGGTGCTTCCTGATGACAAAGCTGCATATGTCGATGAACAGCGCAAGGAAGGGCATACAGTCGTTATGCTTGGTGATGGGATCAATGATTCACCGGCTCTTTCGGCAGCAAATGTCGGCATAGCAGTAAGCGGCGGAGCTGCTATAGCAAGAGAAATTGCTGATATTACTATAACAGCAGATTCTTTAAAAGAGCTTGTAACGCTTAGATTGCTTTCAGAAGCATTGATGAAAAGAATAAATGCAAATCATAGATTTGTTATCGGCTTTAATGGCTCGCTTATACTACTCGGTGTGCTTGGAGTACTTGCACCTGCAACATCGGCAATGCTTCATAATGTTTCAACTATAGCTTTGAGTTTAAACAGTATGACGAATCTTCTTGAAGAGGATAAAATAAAAAACATTGAAAATGAAGAACTTGTATTACAGGAAGCTTAAAGCAAAACAGGGTCAGCTTATTAAGTTAAGCTGACCCTGTTTTTAGTTAGTAAATTTATTTATGTTACCCCTTCAAACTTGATTTTTAGATTTATTCCATTTCAAAGGCTCCGGTATAGAGCTGGTAATAAACTCCTTTTTTAGCAATCAGATTATCATGATCTCCTCTTTCAATGATACGGCCATGATCCAAAACCATGATCACATCTGAATTCTGTATAGTGGAAAGTCTGTGAGCTATGACAAAGGTGGTTCGTCCGTTCATAAGCTTATCCATACCATCCTGTACAGTCTTTTCTGTTCGGGTATCAATAGATGATGTAGCTTCATCAAGTATCATTGCAGGAGGATTGGCTACTGCTGCCCTGGCTATAGCAAGAAGCTGACGCTGTCCCTGGCTTAGGTCTGCACCGGCACCTGTGAGCATTGTATTGTAGCCGTTTGGAAGATTTTGTATAAAGTCATCTGCATTTGCGAGCTTGGCTGCCTGTATACATTCTTCATCGGTAGCATCCAGCTTTCCGTATCTTATATTGTCTATTACTGTTCCTGTAAACAGATATGTATCCTGAAGAACTATTCCGAGAGAACGTCTCAGATCTCCTTTTTTGATCTTGTTGATGTTGATGCCGTCATATCGGATCTTTCCGTCGTCAATATCATAGAATCTATTGATAAGATTTGTAATTGTTGTTTTTCCGGCACCTGTAGAACCTACAAAAGCAATTTTCTGTCCCGGGTTTGCGTAAACACTGACACCATGCAATATAAGCTTTTCAGGTACATAACCGAAGTCTACATCAGTCATTTGGATATCGCCTGCCATTTCGGTATAGGTAATAGTTCCGTCGTGATGAGGGTGTTTCCATGCATATATACCGGTATATTCAGGGCTTTCTGTTATGGCGCCATTTTCTTTATTTGCATTTACTAATGTTACATATCCGTTATCAGTCTCGGGTTCTTCATCAATAAGATCGAAAATACGCTGAGCACCGGCAAGAGCCATTGCTATCATGCTCATCTGCTGTGATATCTGCTGGATAGGCATTGAAAATGCTTTTGAAAGAGAAAGGAAAGCAACAACAACGCCGGCTGTTATAGAGCCTTTGCTAATAACAAGATATCCGCCAAGGATTGCAAGTAAAATATATTGAAAGTTTCCTATCTGACTTAATATCGGCATGAGGACATTTGCATATCTGTTTGCCTTTTTTGAATCATCAAATAATACATCATTCTTTTTATCGAATCCGGCTTTGGATTTTTCTTCGTGGCAAAATACCTTGATAACCTTTTGACCTTCGAGCATTTCCTCGATATATCCGTTGATATTTCCGAGTGAAGTTTGCTGTCTTGTGAAATATTTGGTGCTGTGTGCAGCAATATATTTTGTTATAAGCAGTATCACAACAGTTATTATCACAACTACTATTGAAAGTGTAATGCTGTAATATACCATGATACAAAATGAAAAAATAACACTCAGTACACTTGAAAAGAGCTGTGGAAGAGCCTGGGAAATAAACTGTCTTAGTGTATCGGTATCGTTTGTATAGTGGCTCATAATGTCGCCGTGTGTATGTGTATCAAAATATCTGATAGGGAGAGACTGCATATGATTGAACATATCATCTCTTATAGTTTTAAGGCATCCCTGAGAAATATTAACCATAAACTGGCTGTACAGTAATGTGCAAAGTGCACCGATCAGGTAGATGCATCCCATCATTATAAGCATTTTTATAAGACCGGTAAAAACCGGAGAATCCGACATAAGTAAAGGTTCAATATATTTATCGATCAATACCTGAATAAACATTGATCCGCCTGTATTTGCAGCAGTGGAAATAAGCACACAGATAGCTGCAAGTATAAACAATCCCTTTGAGTGCTCATATATATATTTCATCAAGCGCTTTATTGTTTTAGAGCTGTACTGCTTCATTGTTCATCCCCTCCTTTTTGCTGAGATTGATATATTTCCTGATATATCGCATTGGTCTGCATAAGTTCATCGTGTGTTCCTATTGCGTCGATACGTCCTTTATCCATGACTACGATCAGATCGGCATCCTGCACAGATGAAATCCTTTGTGCAATGATGATCTTGGTAGTATCAGGGATTTCTTCATTAAAGGCGCGTCTGATAAGAGCATCTGTTTTTGTATCTACAGCACTTGTTGAATCATCGAGAATAAGGATTTTCGGTTTTTTCAGCAAAGCACGTGCAATACATAAACGCTGCTTCTGACCACCTGATACGTTAGTACCGCCCTGTTCGATATATGTGTCATATCCATCTGGGAGTGTTACGATAAACTCGTCTGCCTGTGCCAGCTTGCATGCGTGAATGAGTTCCTCATCTGTTGCTGATTCATTTCCCCAACGAAGGTTCTCTTTTATTGTTCCTGAGAACAATGTGTTCTTTTGCAGTACAACAGACACATTATCTCTAAGAGTCTTCAGATCATATTGCTTTACATCTTTTCCGCCTACATAAACAGCTCCTCCTGTAACGTCATACAAGCGAGGTATCATTGATATAAGACTGCTTTTTCCGCTTCCGGTTGAGCCTATGATGCCAAAAGTCTGTCCGGAGGAAATATTCAGGTTTATATCTTTAAGACATAATTTGTCTTTGTTATTTGAATAGCTGAAATTTACATGATCAAAGCAGATGCTTCCATCTTTGATATTCATGACAGGATTGCTTGGATTGGTAAGGCTGCTTTCTTCATCGAGAACCTCAACTACACGTTCTGCGGAGCTTCTGGCAATTGAGATCAAAACAAGAACCATAGAAAGCATCATTAGTGATGTAAGTATCTGCATTGCGTAAATGATCAAGCTTGTCAATTCGCCTGTAGTAAGCTCTGTAGCGCCTGACAGTACGATTATTCTTGCTCCAAACCAGAAAACGAGGATCATGCATACATAGACAACAAACTGCATAAGAGGTGCATTTAATGCCATATATCGCTCAGCCTTGCAGAAAGTCTTATAGAGAAGAGTGGAAATTTTTGAAAATTTTTCTTTTTCGTGTTCTTCTCTGACAAAGCTTTTAACAACGCGGATTCCGCTTACGTTTTCCTGTACAACACCATTCAGGTTATCATACTGCTTAAAAACCTTTTCGAAAATAGGCTGGGATTTCAATACTATAAGGACAAGTCCACCGCCAAGAATGGGGATCATAATAAGAAAGATAAGTGCAAGCTTCCAATTGATAAACCATGACATGATGAGTGAGAATATCATCATAAGAGGTGCTCTGACTGCAATACGAATGATCATCATATATGCATTTTGGATATTCGTAACATCAGTTGTCAGCCTTGTAACAAGACTTGCTGTCGAAAACTTATCGATATTAGCAAACGAAAAGCCTTGTATACGATAATACATGTCCTTTCTGAGGTTTTTGGCAAGACCTGCCGAAGCTGTTGCAGCCTCCGATCCGGCAAAGAAACCAAGCAGGAGTCCGATGATAACGCATATACCCATCATAATTCCAAGCTTCACAAGTACATTCATGCTACCGCCGTAAATTCCCTTATCAATAATGTCTGCCATAAAAAATGGAATGATAATTTCAAGCAATACTTCAAGCGCAGCGAAAATCGCTGTTCGTATTGAAGCTGCTTTATATTCTCTAATGCTTTTTAGCAGCTTTTTAGTCATTTTATTCTGCCTCCTTTTAATATCTTTAGTCTATTCCAACCTATTCTATCTCTAATTTTATTGAAACTGAATTTCTAAGATGTTATCATTAATAGACAAAGTGAAATAATATTAATGCGGACACGTTATTAAAACTTTAAAGATATCAGGGGCATCAGTAAGGGGAAATTATGACAGAGATACAGATAGAGTGCTTTCTTGCGATTGCAAATCATTTGAATTTTGCCAGAGCTGCAAGTGAACTTAATATTTCACAGCCTGCAGTCACGCATCAGATACAAGCTCTTGAAGCTGAGCTTGGAGTAAAGCTTTTTAAGAGATCTACAAGGGCTGTTTTTCTTACGCCGGAGGGTGAATATTTTTTAGATGATGCAAAGTCAATGCAGCAGATAATATTTCGTGCAAAATCACGCTTTTCAAAGGAAGGAGTCGTGAATTTCGAAAGCCTGACAATAGGCTGCAGCAGTCCGTATCAGGTCAGACTTATGTCAAATACACTTAAGAGTCTTAGAATAGAATATTCTGATTTTCATCCTCAATTCCGCTATATTACTCAAAGTCAGATCCCGCAAAAAATAGATGATGAGATTTTAGATGTGGCACTGGGAATGAAATTAAAACTCAACTCTCAATCAAAAGTAAAATTTCGAGAGCTGACAACTGTTTCTTTGAGATGTGTATGTCCTAAGGAGCATCCGTTTTTAAAGCTTGACAGTATTTCATTGGAAAATCTAAAGGAGTCAAAGCTTATAATATATACTCCGATATCAGCATCATCGGAAATCGCTATAACGCAGAAGAATCTTGTGAGAAATAAAAATATAATAGATACTTATTTATGCGAATATTCCGAGGATGCTATTTTGCTTGTTGAAGCCGGATATGGAGTAACGATATTACCGGATATATTTATACCTGATTGGGCAGACGTAGATACAATACCTATAAGAGATGCTAAGAAGCTGTCATTCGGGCTGTATTATAA